>NZ_JBMOWO010000051.1:0-15650 GCF_049310525.1 Pseudomonas sp. GZD-222 | reverse complement strand
GGGAGCGGGCTTGCCCCGCGATAGCGGGCAGTCAGCCACATCGCATCGCGGGGCAAGCCCGCTCCCACCGCAAAAAAAGCCCTGATGTCTCCATCAGGGCCCAAAACGAAGGGGTAACAGTGATCAACCGCTGCGCTTCAGGACACGCAACGGGCCGTGTCTTTCCAGTACTTCTCGCGCACCTGGCGACGCAGCACCTTACCCACCACACTGACCGGCAGGGCATCGACAAAGACGATCGACTTGGGCACTTTGAAGCGCCCCAGGCAACCTTTTACATGCTCGATCAGCGCCTGGGCCGAGACACTTTCACCGGCCTTGAGCACCACCTCGGCATGCACCGCTTCGCCCCATTCCTCATGGGGAATGCCGACCACCGCCGAGTTGGATACCGCCGGGTGGGCATTGAGCGCCGCTTCGACTTCGATGGCGTAGACGTTGAAGCCACCGGTGATGATCATGTCTTTCTTGCGGTCAACCAGAAACAGGAAGCCCTGCGCGTCGATGTAGCCCAGGTCGCCGGACTTCCAGTAGCCGTTGTGAAACTCCGTGGCCGTGCCTTCCGGGTTCTTGTAGTAACCGGCAATCGTCCCGCGCGAACGCACCCACAGCTCGCCAGTGGTACCCAGCGGCACTTCCTGGCCGTTGTCGTCGACAATCAGGATTTCTGCGCCAACGGCAATGCGCCCGGCCGATGACAGCTGCTTTTCGTTATCGGTCAGGTGATCGGCCTTGCTCAGCAGGGCCACGGCATGCAGGCTTTCGGTGGCGCCGTAGATCTGCATGAAGATATTGCCGAAGCGTTGCTGGGCCTGGCGCAGTTTCGCCGGGCTCATCGGCGCGGCGCCGTAGGCCATGGTCTGCAGCGAAGACAGGTCGTAGTCCCTGGCTTCGGGCAATTCCAGCAGGCGATAGATCATGGTCGGCACCAGCAAGGTCATGGTGACCTTTTCGGCTTCGATATTGCGGCACAGTTGCGCCAGGTCCGGAATGTTCTGGGTCAGGGTGCAGCCACCTCGGAACAGCGTCGGCAGCAGCCCCAGGCCGGAGCCGTGACTGATCGGCGCCATGTGCAGGAAGCGGGTGTCGGGCTGGTACGGCTGCTCAGCCTCCAGGTACATCGAATCGCGCAGCGCCATCCAGTTGTCGAGGGTGTAGGCGGCGCACTTGCTCTGGCCGGTGGTGCCACCGGTGAAGCGATAGACCAGTGCGTCCTTCTGCATGTCGTTGTCGACGCCCGGGTTGTGATCCGCAACGCCTTCGAGCAGGTCCCAGAAATACAACAGACCCTCACGCGGGGTCGCGGGAGGGTCCATGCACACAACAGTGATGCCCTGAGCGTGCAGCAGGTCGAAGTAGCGCTCGATCAAGGCGTTCTCGATGAACACCACTTTCGGGCGAATGAACTCCACCTGCCAGCGGTGTTCCTCGAAGGCGTCACGGTAGTTGGTATAGGCCGCAGCGGCGTCGCTTTTGAGCGCTGTCCAGGCATGGAACAGTGAGATGTTGTCGTTTTCCAGAATGCACAGGTAGACATCGCCGCGGCGCAGGGCAAGGCGCTCGCGCAGCATGTTGACGATGCGATTGGTCAGCGAATGCAGCTCACGGAAGGTGTAGCGTCGATTGCGCTCGATGTTGACCAGGGCTTCCCGGTCGCCAAAACGCACGGCCAGGTTACCGACCGTGTGTGCGAAGTTCATTATTGTCATGGTTATTCTCCGTCCGGGCGTGTGGCTGCACGCCCGTTGCGATCATCATCGCACGTTTATCTCGCGCCCTGTCCTGCGAACAGTCAGGCCTGCTGGGCCTTGAGGGCCTGCAGGGCGGTGTCGATGAAGACCTTCACCTGCTGGTTGGCGTCATCGCGGGGAACGGCAGTGCTCCAGTCGGTGATCTGCGCCAGGTGCGCCTCGATGGCCTCCGGCGACAGCTCGTCGTTGCCGATGTACACCGGCGCGGTCTCTTCCATGCGCACAGCGCTGAACACACCGGCGCCAGCGCCGAGGATCAGTTTGGTCGGTGCGTTGTCGCTGACCAGGAACAGTGCACCCGGGGTGACCTGCTCAGGACGGCTGGCCGCCAGCAGTTCAGCCGGCATGACGTCTTCGGTCATGCGCGTGGCGGCCATCGGCGCCAGGGTGTTGACCAGGATGTTGTTCTTGCGGCCTTCGATGGCAAGCATGTTCATCAGGCCGACCACGGCCATTTTCGCCGCGCCATAGTTGGCCTGGCCGAAGTTGCCGAACAGGCCGGCGGCGGAGGTGGTCATCAGGATGCGCCCGTAGTTCTGCTCGCGCATCAGTTCCCACACTGCTTTGCTGCAGTTCATCGAGCCCATCAGGTGGACATTGATCACCGCCTGGATGTCGGCCATTTCCATCTTGGCGAACGACTTGTCGCGCAGGATGCCGGCGTTGTTGATCAGGATGTCGACGCGGCCGAAGGCTTCTACCGCCTGCTTGACCATGGCCTGGACCTGCTCGTAGTCAGCCACGTTGGCACCGTTGGCGATGGCGGTGCCACCGGCCTGGCGAATTTCTTCGACCACAGCCAGGGCGGCGTCCGAAGAGCTGCCGGAGCCGTCACGGCTACCGCCGAAATCGTTGATCACCACCTTGGCGCCGCGGGCGGCAAGGTTCAGGGCGTGTACGCGGCCCAGGCCGTTGCCGGCGCCGGTGACGATGGCAACACGGTCATCGAAGCGAATGGTCATGGTGTTTTCCTCTTGTTATTGATAATAGGTGGCGAACGGCGGAGGAAGTGCGTGGTTTCCCCGGAGTCGCCGTTCACCATAACGATCAGGCGCGGCTGAAGATGCCGACATGCTCGGTGGATTCTTCCACGCGCCAGAGGCCGCCGCCGTTGCCTTGCAGGGCAATGCGCGCACCTTCTACCTGGCGCGGGCCGCAGTTGCCGCGCAGTTGCTCGACCAGCTCGAAAATCTGCCCGATACCGGTGGCGCCGATCGGATGGCCCTTGGACTCCAGGCCGCCGGACGGGTTGACCGGCAAGCGGCCGCCGAGGGCGCTGTCACCGCGTTCGGCCATCACCCCGCTCATGCCCGGCTCGCACAGGCCCAGGGCCTCGATGGCAAGCAGCTCGCCGATGGCGGTGGCGTCATGCACCTCGGCGACATCGACGTCCTGCGGAGAAATCCCGGCCTGCTCGAACGCAGCTTTGCCGGCCAGGTGCGTACAGCCCTTGTCAAAGTCGTCGGCAGCGCGGGCCGACGCGGAGCGCACGACACTGGCCAGGACCTTGATCGCGCGGTTCTTGTCGAAGCCGTATTTTTTCAGCGCCGACTCGGTGCACAGGATGGCCGCGGCGGCGCCATCGGAGATCGGCGAGCACATCGGCAGGGTGATCGGGTAGGTGATCGGCGGCGCGGCGAGGATTTCCTCGATGCTCATGGCGTTGCGGTACTGCGAGCGCTCATTGTGCACCGAATGGCCGTGGTTCTTCGAGGCGACGGCTGCCAGCTGGCGTTGGGTCACGCCATAACGCTCCATCAGGCCGCCGCGGCCCAGTGCCGCGTAGACGTCCATGAACGGGCTGTAGGGCTTCTCCGATTGTGAACCGGCAGGCGGGACCACGCCTTGGCCCATGGCGGCCAGGTAGTGCTTGTTCTCTTCGAAGGTCTCGATGTCCCAGGCCGACTCGAAGGCGGAGAACATTTTTGCCTTGTCGCTGTAGAACATCTTCTCTGCGCCGACCGCCAGGGCGACCTCGGCAGCGCCCGCCTGCAGCTGGGTCACGGCCAGGTTGAAGGCATGGCTGGACGAGGCGCAGGCGCCTTCGATGTTGAAGATCGGGATGCCGTCCAGGCCCAGCGGCAACAGTGCCACCTGGCCGCGGATCATGTGCTGGCCGTCGAAATGGCCCTGGGTGCAGTTACCGAAGAAGCCGACCTGAATCCACTTGCGGTCGCAACCGGCGTCTTTGAGCGCGTCTTCCACCGCCCAGGCGGTAAGTTGCTTGACGGACTTGTCGATGTGACGGCCGAAGGCGGTCATGCCGACGCCGACGATGTATACGTTTTCCATCGTTGCCTCGAATTTTTCAGAATTAAGGGGGGCAGGGCGCCCGACTCAGTAGCCTTTGAAATCAGGCTTGCGCTTCTCGGCGAAGGCACGCACGCCTTCGGCCATGTCGTAGGAGCGCTGGTGGTCACGCAGTTCCAGCAATTCCTGGCGCAGGGCATCGGCACGCGACTTGTCACCGGCTTCGTTGGCGACCTTTTTCATCTTGCGCAGCACCAGCGGGCTCTTTTCCGCCAGCTTGTCGCCCAGGGCCTGAACCCGTTCGAGCAGCTCGGCGTCGGCAACCACTTCGCTGACCAGGCCGTAGGTCTTCATGTCCTCGGCGGGCAGGGCGTCACCGGTGAACAGCATGTATTTGGCAATGTTCTCCGGGATCTTGCGTGGCAGTACCGCCGCGCCACCACCGCCAGGGAACACCCCGAAGTTGGAGTGGGCATCGCCGAAACGGGCGCTCTGCGCGGCGATGACCAGGTCGCAGCACAGTACGGTTTCCAGGCCACCGGCCAGGGCCAGGCCGTTGACAGCGGCGATGACCGGCTTGGGGAAAACCCGCAAGGTGTCGAAGAAGGTGACGATAGTGTCCAGCAGGTCCTTTTCACCCGGCAGCGGCGTGCCACCGGCCTTGAGGTCGGCGCCGGCGCAGAACGCCGTGCCGGTGGCGGTCAGCACCACCACGCGGATCTGGTTGTCGTTTTCCCAGGCGTGCAGGCGGGCGGTCATGGCCTCCAGCATTTCACGGTTCAGGGCATTCATGGCCTTGGGCCGGGTCAAGGTGATCCAGCCCACCTGGCCCTTGATTTCAAAAGAAACGGACTCGCTCATCTCCAATCCTCAATCACGCTGCAATTGACGTTTCTGTCTGAATTGGAACTTACGCGAGTGCCTCCGGACCTCACCCCCCCCCTTGCGGACGGGGGCGCCCACCCTGGTGTCTGTTGCAGGATGCGGGCGACATCCAGGCATCAATGCCAAGGGCGGAGACTCTAATAATGCATACAAATGTCATCAACGCCGGCGATCTGCTGGTCGCCACCAAGTTCTCGCCACCGCGCCTGAACGCCCGGCACATTGTCCGTACCCAGCTGCTGAGCCGCCTGCGCGAGTCGCAGCCGTGCAGTGCAACGCTGATTACCGGGGGGGCAGGGTTCGGCAAAACCATTTTGCTCGCCCAATGGCGGCTCGAGCTGATGAAGGCTGGCCTGGACGTGGCCTGGATCTCGTTCAGTGTCGACGACCGCCAGTTCGGTAGTTTTCTCTCCTATTTGCTCGAGGCGCTGCAGCGCCTGGGGATCGCCATCGAGCAGGATTGGCTGCACAGCGATGGCAGCGAGCAATCGATCAATACCTTGATTGCCATCGTTACCCATGCAGCGCAAGGCATCGACAAAGAGCTGTACCTGCTGATGGATGATTTTCATCATGTCGAATCGCCGGCCGCGCACCGCTTGATGCAGAAACTGCTGGACCATTGCCCGGCCAACCTGCATATCACCATTGCCTCGCGTTCCACACCAGGGCTGAGCCTGGGGCGTTTGCGCATGCAGGGGCATGTGGTCGAGATCGATACCGTCGAACTACCCTTCGATACCGACGAAACCCGTGACTTCTTCAAGCAGAACCTCAGCACCCTGGCGCTCAGCGCCGACGAAGAACGGCTGATCCATGACCTGACCAGCGGTTGGCCGGCCAGCCTGCAACCGATTGCGACCATGCTGCGGGTGCGTCCGAGCAAGCGTGCGCACCTGCGCTCGATCCTGCGCAATTCGGCAGACCTGCAGGCCTACCTGGCCGAGGATGTGCTGGTGTGCCTGTCGCCGGAACTGTTGGAGTTCATGGAAAAAGTCTCGATACTGCGGCGCTTCAACGCCGACCTGGGGGCGTTCGTCAGCGCCAACCGCCATGCCCCGGAGATGATCAAGCGCGCTGAAGACGAGAATCTGCTGATCTACCGCATCGAATCGGATGACAGTACCCCGTGGTACCGCTTCCACCCGCTGTTCGGCGAATTTCTCACCCAGCGCCTGGCGGCCCGTGGTGAAAGTGCGGTGCAGGCGCTGCATCGCCGCGCCAGCCAGTGGTTCGCCGAGCAGGAGTATCTGGTCGAGGCAGTACGCCACGCCAACCTGGGCGGCGATCGCGATTACGCGGTCAAGGCGATGGAGGAGGCCGCATCGAGCACCTGGTGCATGGCCTATATCAGCCCGATGCTGAGCCTGCTGGAGCGTCTGCCGCAGGACATCCTGTTTGCCCATCCGCAGCTGTTCATCATGGGTTGCCTGACCTATGCCTTCACCGCCCGACCGGAAAAAGCCCAGCGCTGGCTTGAGCAGATGCGCCGCAGCGACGCCGCGCGCAATCCGGCGATTTCCTCGAAACTGGTGCTCGCCGACGCGGCAATCGCCTTGCAGCTCGATCAGCCACAACGGGTCATCAGCCTGTTGGAGGCGGCGCATCAGGTGCCCCTGGAAAACCGCTCGCTGCGCTACATCAGCTTTTCCGGTCTGGCCACCGCCTACCTGTCGGTCGGACGCGCGGCAGATGCGCGCAAGCTCCATGAACAGTACCCGATTGACCTGCAAGACCGTGCCAACGACATGGCCATGGTGTTCGAAAGCACGCAGGCCCTGGCCCGGCTCAAGGAGGGCAACGCCCGCCAGGCCCTGATCATCGGCGAGCGGGTTACCGCTCGGGCCGAGGAGGCCTACGGGCGCGGCTCGGTGTCGGCCAACCTGTGTGCTGCGACGCTGTGCGACGCTTATTACGAACTGGACCAGCTTGACGATGCCTTGCGCGTGCTGGCCAATCGCAGCGGCATTTTGCGGTCATCCATGCCGGATGTGATGGGCCGGGCGTCCATCTGCCGCGCGCGCATTACTCTGCAACAAGAGTCGCCGCAGGCGGCACTGAGTTTTCTCGACACCCAGGGCGCGCATTTCCAGGTGCTGGGGCTGGAGCGCTTGCTGGCGTTGATACTGGCCGAGCAAGTGCGGGTGCTGGTGCTGCAGGGCGAAAACCGCCGCGCCAGCGAGGTGGCAGGACGCCTGGCGACCCTGGCGGCAGCGCAGCGACCGGGCGCCGAAGCACGTGGCGAAATCAACTACCTGGTGGCGTTGTCCCGGACGCGTCTGGCGCTGGCCATGCAAGACGGACAGTCGGCACTGGAGGCGCTGCCGGCTATCCACGCTTTCGTCGAACAGTCGGCACGTGGCCGCAGTTGGGTCAGGGCACACCTGCTCAGCGCTCAGGCCCACGCATTGCTGGGCCAAACGGAGGCGCTGCAGGCCAACCTGCAGCAGGCTGTGGTGTGCGCTGCGCGGATGGGCCTGGTGCGGACCTTGCTCGATGAGGGCCGGGGTGTGCTTGACTTGCTCAGCCAATACCAGGACGCGCTCAGCCGCGAGCCGGGCGTTGGCGAATACATCCACGCGCTGTTGAGTCGCCAGACGCCCGTACCGGTACCTGCGCCGCAGGCCAGTGGTGCAAGGAACATGGTCGATTCGCCACGGGCCAGCCTGACCCCGCGCGAGCTGGAGATTCTCGGCCTGGTGGCCCAGGCCATGTCGAACAAGCGCATCGCCCTGACGCTCAACATCACCTTTGGCACGGTGAAGTGGAACGTGAAAAACATCCTCGCCAAACTGGGTGTGTCGAGCCGCTACGCAGCCATCACCCTGGCTCGCCAGCAAGGTCTGCTCAAGTAGCGGGATGCTCGCAGCGGCCGTGGCGCCCTCCCGAGAGGATAGGCGCGCACGGCCGGGGGCAGCCCGCATGCTCAGGTCAGATTCGACTATCCGACCCGGTTCAAGAGGAAGACCATGAGCGATACATCTGCAGCATTCCTGAGCGAGCAGGAAATCATGATCCGTGACGCCGCCCGCAAGGTGGCGCAAGAAGTGGTAGGTGCCACGGCCGCCGAACGCGATCGCACCGGCGCCTGGCCACACGCGGAGCTGAAGGCGGTCGCCGAGCTGGGCTTTTTGGGTATGCACATTCCCGAAGAGTTCGGCGGCGCGGGCATGTCCTTTCCCGAATACTGCCTGTGCATCGAGGAGTTCGCGGCCGCCGACGCCGGTTTCGCCACCATCCTGCATGTGCACAACGGTATGGCCGACATGCTCCACCGCTTCGGTACCGAAGCGCAGAAGGCCAAGTACCTGGCGGGCATGATCAGCGGTGAACTGATCGCCGCCGGCCTGCTCACCGAGCCGCAGGCCGGTTCCGATACCTCGGCGTTTCGCACCACGGCGCGCCGCGACGGTGACCATTACGTGCTCAACGGCAGCAAGCAGTTCATCTCCAACGGTAACGAAGCCGGTATCGCCTTTGCCATTGCCGCGAGCACCGAGACCGCAGAAGGCCGTAAAGGCCCGAGCATGTTCATCATCGATCCACGCGAACCCGGCTACATCGTTACCCGTGTGGAAAGCAAGATGGGCCAGCGTTCCGCTCATGTTGCCGCGATCCAGCTGGACAACTGCCGGGTACCGGCGCACAACCTGCTGGCTGAAGAGGGCAGCGCCTACAAGCGTCTGATGGCGACGCTTTCCGAAGGGCGTATCGGCATCGCCGCCGTCGCCGTGGGCGGCGCCCGTGCTGCGCTGGAGGCCGCGGTGAAGTACGCGCACGAGCGTGAAGCTTACGGCGCGCCGATCATCAACCTGCAAGGCGTGGCATTCGACCTGGCCGACATGGCCACCCAGTTCGAAGTCGCACAAAACTACATGCTCCACGCTGCGCGCCTGCACTACGCCGGTGTGCCCTGCGCCAAAGAGGCCTCGATTGCCAAGCTGTTCGCCAGTGAAATGGCCGAGAAGGTCTGCTCCGAAGCCCTGCAGATCCATGGCGGCTACGGCTACCTCAGCGACTTCCCGGTGGAGCGCTATTGCCGTGATGTGCGGGTTACCAAGATCTATGAGGGAACCAGCCATATCCAGAAGGTGATTATCGCGCGCAACTTGTAAGTGAGGAGGTAAGGGACATGACTGACAGTGCAGTGCTGTATGAACGGATCGGCAAGACCGCGCTGATCACCTTGAACCGGCCGCAGAAGAAGAACGCCTTCGAGGCGGCCATCAACGAGGCCTTGCCGGTTGCCCTGAAGACCGCGCGCGATGATCGCGCGGTGCGCTCCATCGTCCTGACCGGCGCCGGAGGTGCCTTTTGCTCGGGCTTCGACCTGGGTAGCCTGGAAGAGGGTGAAGATGCAGCGTTTGCCGGGCGCAAGCTGGTGCTGGGCTTTCAGGAGTGGTTCAGCAGCTTCGCCGACCTGCCCAAGCCAGTGATTGCCGCGGTTGATGGCGCGGCGGTGGGCGCAGGCTTTTCCCTGGCCCTGGCGGCCGATTTCATGTTCGTCACGCCAAAAGTGCGGCTGTTGCCGACGTTCCTGAGCCTGGGGCTGGTGCCGGACCTGTCGATGCTTTATGTACTGCCGCGCCTGGTCGGCCTGGCCAAGGCCAAGGAGCTGATCTATTGCGCCCGTGCCCTCGATGCGCAGCAGGCCTTGGCGCTCGGCATCGCGCAGGCGGTCATTGATCAGGAGCAACTGCTCGACAGCGCCCTGCAGTTCGCCCGGCAGTTCGATGATGCACCCGCGGATGCATTAGGATTAACCAAGACACTGCTTAACCGTTCCTTCGAAACCGATCGCCCGGCGATGACCGAGTTCGAAGCCTGTGCCCAGTCCTTGTGCGGGGCCAGCCATTACCATGCCGAAGCCGTACGGCGCTTCCTCGGTAAAGAAGGCTTGCCCTATCGTGGCGCGGTGCTGCCAGCGCCGTAAACCTCCAAATAGGGAGGGGCCGCGTGCTTGAGCACGCGCCTATCCTTGAGACTCAAAGCCTGCCGTGCGCTACAACGCGGCGAACGAACCCCAAGGGCCGGCAGGTTATCCAACGCTGAGGAGTAAGACATGAGGCAGAAAGTCGTCATCGCGGGTGTCGGTATGATTCCCTTTGTCAAGCCGGGCCAGAGCGAAACCTATGCAGTCATGGGCGAGCAGGCCGTGCGCCTGGCCCTGGCCGATGCCGGGGTCGGTTACGAGTCGGTCCAGCAGGCGTATGCCAGCTTTGTCTTCGGCGACTCTACCTGTGGTCAGCGCGTGCTCTATAACGTCGGCATGACCGGGATCCCGGTGATCAACGTCAACAACAACTGCGCCAGCGGCTCTACCGCGCTGTTTCTGGCCAACCAGGCGATTGCCAGCGGAATGGTCGACATCGTCCTGGCCTTCGGTTTCGAGCAAATGATCCCGGGGGCCATCGGTAGCGCCTTCCCGGACCGTCCGAGCCCGCTGGAACTGTTCCTCGATCAGTGCGATGAAGCGATTCCTGGCGCTTCCGAGATCCCGGCAGCGTTGCGCATCTTCGGTAGCGCCGGGGTCGAGCACATGAAGCGCTTCGGCACGCCGCTGGAAACCTTCGCCAAGATTCGCGCCAAAGCCAGCCGTCACGCGGCCAACAACCCCAAGGCGGTGTTCCGCAAGGTGATCACCACCGAGGACGTCATGGCCGACCAGGTGGTCTGGCCTGAAGTCATGACCCGCCTGATGGCCTGCCCGCCGACCTGTGGTGCTGCCGCCGTGGTGCTGTGCAGTGAGGCCTATGCGTTGAAGCATGGCCTGGATCGCAGTGTGTCGATTGCTGGCCAGGCGTTGACCACCGATGGCGCGGAAACCTTCAAGTCCGGCGATATGCGCGACGTGGCCGGTTACTCGATGTCGCGGGCCGCGGCCCGGCAAGCCTACGAAATGGCCGGTATCGGTGCCGAGGACGTGCACGTCGTCGAACTGCACGACTGCTTCGCCCAGAACGAGCTGTTGACCTACGAATCCCTGGGCCTGTGCCCGGAAGGCGGCGCGCAGAAGTTTGTCGACGATGGCGACAACACCTATGGCGGCCAGTACGTGGTCAACCCGTCCGGCGGCCTGCTGTCCAAGGGTCACCCGATTGGCGCAACGGGCCTGGCGCAATGCACCGAGCTGGTCCTGCAACTGCGTGGCCGCGCCGAGCAGCGTCAGGTGGAGGGCGCGCGCATCGCCTTGCAACACAACATCGGCATTGGTGGCGCCTGCGTCGTCACCCTGTACCGCAAAGACTGACAGAGGAAACACCATGGATTTTCGACCTGATGCCAGCCTTGAGGCATTCCGCGAGGAGGTCCGTCAGTTCCTTCGGGACCAGGTCCCGGCGGACCTGAAAGGGCAACAGCGCTGTACCCGATCGCCGCGCGAGCAGATCATGCGCTGGCAAAAGCTCCTCAACGCACGCGGTTGGGGGGCGCCGTACTGGCCCAAAGAACACGGCGGCACGGGCTGGTCGGTACCGCAGATCCTGGTGTTCGACGACGAGTGCAGCCTGGCCGGTACGCCGACCCAGGATGCCTTCGTGCACAAAATGCTCGGACCGGTGCTCAATGCCTTTGCCACGCCTGAGCAAAAGGCCGAGCACCTGCCGGCCGTGTTCAATGGCGAGCGCTTGTGGTGCCAGGGCTTTTCCGAGCCTGGCGCAGGCTCCGACCTGGCTGCGCTGCGTACCCGTGCCGAGCGTGACGGTGACCACTATGTGGTCAATGGCCAGAAAATCTGGACCAGTTATGCCCACCATGCCGACTGGATCTTCCTGCTGGTGCGCACCGATGCGCAGGTGAAGAAGCAGGCGGGTATCAGCTTCCTGCTGGTGGACATGCGCACGCCCGGGGTTACCGTGCGGCCGATTCGCAGCATCGACGATGCCCATCACCTCAACGAAACCTTCTTCGACAATGTCCGGGTGCCGGTAGGCAACCTGATTGGCAGCGAAGGGCAGGGCTGGAGCATCACCAAATTCCTCCTCAATAACGAACATGCCACCACCGCCGACCTGCCCGAACTCAAGCGCTACCTGCGTGAACTGCGCCAGATCGGCTCGACGCTGCAGGTGGCTGGCCAGCCGCTGTTCGAGCGCCCGGAGTTCGCCCTCAAGCTGGCGCGCCTGGAGGCTGAACTGCAGGCCATCGAAATGCTCGTGCAGCGTGTCGCGCGCCTGGATGAACAGCACAACCCGGCGTCGCACACGCTGGGCTCGATGCTCAAGATCCGCGCCACCGAACTGCAGCAACGCATGACCGAGGCGCAGATCGAGGCGTTGGGCGACTACGGGGCGATCGCCTATGCGCATCCGCACGAGGCCGATCCACAGCAGCCGTTCCCGCAGCAGGCGCTGGCCCGGGGCATTTGCAATGACATGTTCCTGCGACGGGCATCGACCATCTACGGCGGCACCAGCGAAGTGCAGCGCGGCATTATCGCCAAGATGCTGTTCCAACTCTGAGATCAGGTAACCGCTATGGATTTCGAATTCACTTCGGAACAACAACTGTTGCAGGACAGCCTGCGACGTTATGTAGACAAGGCCTACAGTTTCGAGGCGCGTACCGCCCTGCTCAACGCGGGCAAGAACGGTAGTGCAGACAACTGGGGCATCTTTGCCGACAACGGCTGGTTGATGGCGGCGCTGCCGGAGGCCTATGGCGGGCTTGGCGGTTCGCTGCTGGACACGGTGATCATTGCCCAGGAACTGGGCCGTGGCCTGGTGCTGGAGCCGTTCCTGGGTTGCGGTGTGTTAGCCGCGACCCTGTTGGCCGCCGCCAGCGAAGCACAAAAGGCGCGCCTGCTGCCGCAGCTGGCCGAGGGCAGCTACCGCGTGGCGCTGGCCTACAGCGAAGCGGGCTCACGCGGTATGCCTGAGCCGGTAACCCTGCAGGCAGAACGCAATGGCGACGGCTTTCGCCTGACCGGTCGCAAGAGCCTGGTGCTCGGCGCGCCGGGGGCGCAAGCGTTCATCGTGTCCGCGCAGATACCGCATACGCAGGGCATCAGCCTGCTGCTGGTAGAGGCCGATAGCCCGGGGCTGAACGCCCAGACGCTGCCGTTGCACGATGGCACCTGGGTCCAGGACCTGCACTTCGACGGCGTCGAAGTCGGCGCCGATGCTGTGCTCGGTGAGGCTGGAGAGGGCCTGGCCGGGTTACGCCAGGGCCTGGCCAACGGCATCGTCGCCCTGTGTGCCGAACTGATCGGCGGCATGGAAAAAACCCTTGAAGTCACCGCCGAGTACCTGAAGGTTCGCCAGCAGTTTGGCGTGCCCATCGGCTCGTTCCAGGCGTTGCAGCACCGCCTGGCCGATATGGCGGCGGAGCTGGAGCTGGCGCGTTCGAGCCTGCACGTTGCCCTGGCGTCGATGGCCAACGACGACGAGGTGACCCGCGACAGGACCGTTTCCGGCAGCAAGATGCTCATCTGCCGCGCTGCCAAGTTTGTCTGTGGCCAGGGCATCCAGTTGCACGGCGGGATCGGCATGACCGAGGAATACCTGGTCGGGCACTACTACAAGCGGGCCGTCGTCGCCGAGGTGCTGCTGGGCAGCAGTGACAGCCACGAAGCCGCCTATGCCGCCGCCTTGCAGGCCGAGCTGCGCGCCTGACCCGTCAACCGCGAAAACATCGAGAACACAACAACAATGAAAAGCTACGAAACCCTGGCTGAACTGCAAGGCCTGGTCGGCGAAGTCGTCGGTACCAGTGACTGGGTCAGCATCGATCAGCAACGCATCAATACCTTTGCCGAAGCGACCGGCGATCACCAATGGATCCACGTCGACCCTGAACGCGCCGCCACAGGGCCGTTTGGCAAGCCGATCGCGCATGGCTTTCTGACCTTGAGCCTGCTGCCGACCTTCATGACCAACGCCTTCGAGCTACGTGATGTGAAGATGGGCGTGAACTATGGCATGAACAAAGTGCGTTTCGTCCAGCCGGTGCCGGTGGACAGCCGTTTGCGTGCGCATTTCAAGCTGCAGTCCTGGGAGCCGCTCGATGGCAAGGGTGCGCAGGTGACCTATGAGATGACCGTCGAGATCGAGGGCGCGGCCAAGCCGGCCTGCGTCGCGGAGACCATCCTGCGCGTGTTTGCCTGACCCGCTCCCACCGGCAGAAACACGAACGCCACGCACATTGCCATGTTGCGTGGCGTTTGTGTTTCTGCCGGATGCTCACCTGTTCCCCCCCATGCCGCGCCAATAAGGGGGGGGCGAGAGGAGGGGATGGTTGGTTAAAAACATAGGGCCAGGACGGGAAGAGAAACCGCATTTCCTGAGGGGCCGGGCGCGCTTTAGCAGACGCTCAAACCACCATCCTAGAGGTTGGAGACATGATTAAACTGACAAAAACCCTGATTGCAGCCGCGCTACTGGCTGCACATGCAGGCGTGCTCCATGCAGCCATTACCGAGCAGGAAGCCAAGCAACTGGGCACCACCTTGACCCCTGTGGGGGCCGAGATGGCCGGTAACGCTGATGGCACCATTCCAGCCTACACCGGCGGACTGATGACCCCGCCCGCAGGCTTCGACAAGGCTTCGGGTATTCGCCCTGATCCCTTTGCCAACGAAAAACCGCTGTTCAGCATCGATACCTCGAACGTCGACACCTATGCGGACAAACTCACCGAGGGCACCAAGGCGCTGATCAAGGCCCGGCCGGGTTTCCGCGTCGATGTCTATCCGACGCACCGTACCGTCGGCTACCCGCAGTTCGTGCTGGACAACACCCGGAAGAATGCCACCCAGGCGCAGTTGACCAACGACGACCAGAACCTGCAAGGCGCGCGTGCCGGCGTACCGTTCCCGATTCCCAAGCGCGGTATCGAGGTGATGTTCAACCACCTGACGCGCTACCAGGGGGTGGCCTATCTCGCGCCCAAGTACGGCGCCTACAACGTCGATGCCGCCGGCAAGCTGGTGGTCTCGACCGAGGGCCGCTGGACTTACGAGATGCCGTACTACGACACCAGCAAGGCCGAGGCACCCACGATCATTACCCGAGCCCGTGCCAACTACACCGGCCCCGCCCGCCGCGCCGGCGAAGCGGTGATGACCTTCGACAACCTCGACACGGAAAAGGGCCGCCGCGCCTATCAGTACCTGCCGGGCCAACGCCGTGTGCGCCTGGCGCCTGATCTGGCCTACGATACGCCGAACGCCAGTACCTCGGGCATGTCCACTGTCGATGACATCTACCTGTTCAACGGCCGCCTGGACCGTTTCGACTGGAAGCTGGTCGGCAAGAAGGAAATGTACGTTCCTTACAACACCTATCGCTTCACCTATGCCGAGGATCCGAAGAACGTGTTCGGTCCGAAGTTCATCAATCCCGACCTGGTGCGCTGGGAGCGTCACCGCGTGTGGGTGGTGGAGGCCAACCTCAAGGAAGGCAAGCGCCATATCTATTCCAAGCGCACCTTCTACATCGACGAGGACAGCTGGACCGCACTGGCAGTGGACCAATACGACGGCCGTGGCCAACTGTGGCGTCCAGGCTTCAGCTACATGACCCAGATGTATGATGTCGGCGCGATCAACAACTCGCCTGGCGGCCACTATGACTTGATCGGTGGCACCTACTACATCAACGTCTGGCCCGGTAAAGGCGGGGTGAAGGTCATGGACAAGCTCAGCCCGGACAACGGCTGGACGTCCGATAGCCTGGCAGGTGCTGGTATTCGCTGAATCAAGCTTCATGCCCATCGCGGGGGGGGGGGGAGGGACCGAAGAGGAGAGGGGGAGAGGGGGGGGGGAAC
>NZ_JBMOWO010000050.1:0-18349 GCF_049310525.1 Pseudomonas sp. GZD-222 | reverse complement strand
TCCTTACGCCGCGTACCGACCATCCCATCCCCTCCTCTCCCCCTCCCCCCCCCCCCCCCCCCCGATGTTGTTCAGGACACCCGACGGGACTGATCAGACCAATAGCATTCGCGCACCTGGCGCCGCAGCACCTTGCCGACAGCACTCAATGGCAGGGCATCCACCAGCTTGATTGATTTCGGCGCCTTGAAACGGCCCAGACGCTCCTTGACCAAGGCAATCAGCTCTTCTTCGCGGACAGACATCCCCACCTTGAGCACCACCTCGGCATGCACCGCTTCACCCCATTTGTCATCCGGAATACCCACCACCGCCGACATGCAAACAGCCGGATGGGCATTGAGCGTGGCTTCCACTTCGACCGCGTAGACATTGAACCCCCCGGTGATGATCACGTCTTTCTTGCGGTCGACGATGAACACATAACCGGCCTCATCGACATAGCCCAGGTCCCCGGATTTCCAGAAGCCGTCGCTGAACTCGGCTGCGGTGCCTTGCGGGTTGTTGTGGTAGCCGCTGATCGTGCCGCGCCCGCGCAACCAGATTTCCCCGGTACTGCCGGCTGCAACGCGATTACCCGCTTCATCGACAATTTTCAGTTCAATACCGGTCACCGGGCGTCCGGCGGAGGCCAGGCGGCCGGTCTCGACGGCGTGCAGATGATCGGCCTTGGTCAGGGTGCAGACCGCCTGGGCGCATTCGGTGGCGCCGTAGAGCTGGAAGAAGATATTGCCAAAGCGCTGCTGTGATTGCTTGAGCTTGGCCGGACTCATCGGCGCGGCGCCATAGAACAGGGTCTGCAGGCTGGACAGATCGTGTTGTGACGCTTCTGGCAATTCGAGCAGCCACCCCACCAGGGTCGGCACCATCAGCGCCGTGGTGATGCGTTCTGCTTCGACATTGCGACACCAGGCCTTGAGGTCGGCGGCGTTCTGGGTCACGGTGCAACCGCCACGAAACAGCGTTGGCAGCAGCGACAGTCCCGAGCCATGGCTGATCGGCGCGATATGCAGATAGCGGGTGTGTTCGTTGAAAGCCTGACCCTGTTCGCTGTCGGCGTACATCGAATCGCGCGCTGCCAGCCAGTTATCGATGGTGTAGCGGGCGCATTTGCTCCTGCCGGTGGTACCGCCGGTAAAGCGGTAGATCAGGGTGTCCTGGTACACATCGGACTCGACCTCGGGCTCGTCCTGCGAAACGCCCTCCAGCACTGCCCAGAAGTGCAGGGCAAAGCTGCAGTCGGCGGGCGGTGCGTCCATGCACACCACGGCGGCACCGCTGGCACGAAGCATGTCGCTGTACTGTGGCAACAGTGCGGTTTCGATAAAGATGACTTTCGGCTCGATGAATGCCACCTGCCAGCGGTGCTCTTCCAGGGAATCGCGGATATTGGTGTGGGCAATGGCTACTTCACCCTTGAACGCAGTCCAGGCATGCAGCAGCGACAGGTTGTCGTTTTCCAGGATGCACAGCGCGGTGTCGCCGCGCTGCAGGTTGAACCGCGTGCGCAGGGTGTTGGCGATACGGTTGGTCAAGCGGTGCAGCTCGTCGAAGCGATAGCGCCGGTTGCGCTCGACGTTGACCAGCGCTTCCTGACTGGCATAGCGCTGGGCAACTTGAGCCATGACGCGGGAAAAATTCATCTTCATCGCGATCTCCGTTTGTTCTTGTAGTCAGTGGAGAACGCATACTAAGAAGCCCCGCCGGGCACAGCGCCTCCCTTCAGGAGAGGGGCGCGTGCACTCAGGTGTGTGAGTATCAGTAGACTTCGAACAGCCCGGCAGCGCCCATGCCACCCCCGACGCACATGGTGACCACCACGTAACGCACACCGCGGCGCTTACCTTCGAGCAGGGCATGACCGACCATGCGCGCGCCGCTCATGCCATAGGGATGACCGATGGCAATGGCGCCGCCGTTGACGTTGAGCTTGTCGTTGTCGATGCCCAGGACATTGCGGCAGTACAACACCTGACAGGCGAAGGCTTCGTTGAGCTCCCACAGGCCGATGTCATTGACCGTCAAACCATGGGCCTTGAGCAGTTTCGGCACCGCCAGTACCGGGCCTATACCCATTTCATCCGGTGCCAGGCCCGCGACTGCGATGCCGCGGTATGCCCCCAGGGGTTCCAGGTTGCGCTGCTCGGCCAGACGGCTGTCCATCAACACACAGGCGCTGGCGCCGTCGGACAACTGGCTGGCGTTACCGGCGGTGATACAGCCGCCATCGATCACCGGCTTGAGCCGCGACAGGTCATCCAGAACGGTTTGCGGACGGTTGCCTTCGTCCTGGCTGAGGCTGGTTTGCTGGTAGCTGACGGCGCCAGTGGCCTTGTCGACCAGCTGCTGGGTAACGGTTACCGGCACGATTTCACCTTCGAACAGGCCCGCTTGCTGCGCTGCTGCCGTGCGCTGCTGGGATTGCAGCGAATAGGCGTCCTGGTCGTCGCGGCTGATGCCATAGCGCTGGGCAACCAGCTCGGCGGTGCGCAGCATGGGCATGTAGGCATCCGGTGCGTGGCTGAGCACCTGGGTGTCGTGGAATTCGCCGATCCACTGGGTGTGGCGGTTCTGCACCAGGCTGATATGTTCCTGGCCGGCGCCGAGGGTGACCAGCATGCCGTCGACGACGATCTGTTTGGCCGCCGTGGCAATCGCCATCAGCCCCGAGGCGCATTGCCGATCCAGGGTTTGCCCGCTGACACTGACCGGCAGTCCGGCCGCCAACGCGCTCATGCGCCCCAGGTTCCAGCCGGCGGTACCGGCGGGCATCGCCGTGCCCATGACCAGGTCGTCGATTTCATCGGCGCTGATACCGGCACGTTCCACCGCGGCGCGGATGGCGAAGGCCGCCATGGTCGGCGAAGTGGTGTGGTTGAACGCGCCGCGAAACGCTTTGGCGATGGGGGTACGGGCAGTGGAGAGGATGACGGCTTCTTTCATGGCGTTGATCTCTGGAAGGGTGCACCTGGTATCAGAGCGAATCCTGGCGCGCTGGCGGAACTCCCTTTAGGGGGGGGATGAGCGGGTGCGAAGGGTAGGGACGCGGCGCGTGTAGGAGCGGCGCGCCTACCCGCTTCGAGGGGGCGCAAGCAAGGCCAGCAGCCCTAAGGTGGCGCAAAGCAGCCACCGTATCCCGAGGTCCATTGATGATTCCGCGTACCCTTTTCGATCATGAACATGAAGCGTTCCGCAGCACTGTCCAGCGCTTCCTCGCCGAGGAATGCACACCCTTCCACGAACAGTGGGAGGAGGATCACCTGGTGCCGCGCCAGGTCTGGGCGCGCGCCGGTGAGCTGGGCATGCTCAACGCCACCACGCCAGAGGCCTATGGCGGCCTGGGGCTGGACCGGCGCTTTTCGATGATCGCGGTCGAGGAGGTCGCCCGTGCCGGCCTTTCGGGCCTCAACGGTTTCAATGTTCATGACATCTGCGCCGGTTACCTGATCAACTTCGGCACCGAGGCGCAGAAGCATCAGTGGTTGCCGAAAATGGCCAGTGGCGAAGCCATCGCTGCCGTGGCCATGACCGAACCCGATACCGGATCGGACCTGCAGGCGGTGAAGACCCGCGCGGTGCTGGACGGCGATGACTATGTGATCAACGGTGCCAAGACCTTCATCTCCAACGGTACCAACAGCGACATCATCGTGGTGATTGCCAAGACCGGTAACAGCGGCAAGGGCTCGCGCGACATTTCGCTGATCCTGGTCGAAGCCGACCGGGCCGGCGTCAGCAAGTCCAAACCGTTGCGCAAGGTCGGTTTGCACGCCCAGGACACCACCATGGTGTTTTTCCAGGATGTGCGCGTGCCCAAGGCCAATATCCTCGGTGGCGAGCCGGGCCAAGGCTTCTATCAACTGATGAAGGAACTGGCCTGGGAGCGTCTGAGCATTGGTATCCTGGCGATTGCCGCGAGTCAGGCGGTGCTGGAGCAGACCGTCGCCTACACCCGTGAGCGCAAGGCATTTGGCAAGCCGATCATCGAGTTCCAGAATTCACGCTTCAAACTGGCCGAACTCAAGACCGAGATCGTCATCGGGCAAACCTATGTCGATCGTTGCATGGAGCTGATCCTGCAACACGAGCTGAGCCCCGAGGCCGCCGCGGCCGCCAAACTCTGGTGCACCGAGCTGTACTCGAAAGTGGTCGATCAGTGCGTGCAGCTGCATGGCGGCAACGGCTACATGCTTGAGTACCCGGTGGCGCGGCATTACCTGGACAGCCGGGTCAACCGTATCTACGGTGGCGCCAACGACATCATGCGCGAACTGGTGGCCCGCACACTCTGAGCCCCGGTAGCGATTTCGCCAGCCCCCTCACTTGTAGGGGGTGGTTTGTCTCGGTTCCCCGCCACCATCTGTGCCAGGCGGATCCCCCGAAGTTGCCGCAAGCCAGGGCGTGGTATCGATACGTGCTGACTTTTGCCGGTATTCGGGTGAATATTCCGAAAAACGCCAGAACGTGGCCACACCTTGCCGATCGGGCAGCGCCAACCGCGCTGTCCCGGTGCATTCGGCAGGATCGGAGACCAGTCAGCACATGCATACCGACAAACTGCTCGTTTCGACGAAATTCGCTCCACCGCGCATCGGTACCCAGACGATCGTGCGTGAACGCCTGCTGGAGGACCTGCGCGGCATGGCGGAGTGCCGGGTCGGCCTGATTACCGGCAGCCCCGGTTTCGGCAAGACCACGCTGCTGGCCCAGTGGCGCCAGGTAATGATGCGTTCGGGGGCCGAGGTGGCGTGGCTGTCGCTGAGCGCCGATGACAAGCACCTGTCGATTTTCTTCGCCTACTTGCGCGGCGCCTTGCAACGCCTGGGCATCGCCCTGGACAGTGGCATTCCGCTGGAAGGCGCGCGCCAGGAGTTGATTGATGAGGTTGTGGCGGCGATTGTCGAAGGCGCTGCGGCGATCAACAAGGAGCTGTTCCTGGTCGTCGACGACTACCAGCATGTGGTTGATCCGCGCGCGCATCAGCTGATGCAGAAGCTGCTGGATCACAGCCCGGAAAACCTGCACTTCGTTATCTCGTCCCGAGTCGGCCCACCCCTGAGCTTCAGCCGCTTGCGCCTGGGCGGTCAGTTGGTGGAGATCGATTGTGCCGCCTTGCCGTTCGACCTCAACGAGTCGCGGGCTTTCCTCGAACAGAACCTGGCCGCGCTGAAACTCAGCCCGGAGGAGTTGCACCAGATCCACGAGCTCACCAGTGGCTGGCCGGCGACCCTGCAACTGGTGATCATTCTCCTGCGCAGCGACCCGGAGTCGCGCAGCACCTTGCGCGAGATGGGCTGGCGCTCCGATGACCTGCAGAGCTACCTGGCCGAGAACGTCATGGCTCATCTGCCGGTCGAGCTGGCAACCTTCATGGAGAGCATCAGCATCTGCCGGCGCTTCAATGCCTCGCTGGCGCAGGCGGTGACCGGCAACGACTCGGCGCAGTCCCTGTTGAAGCGCCTCGACGAAGACAACTTGCTGATTTTTCGCGTCGAGGCCGATGACCGTCAGCCCTGGTATCGCTTTCATGCCTTGTTCGGCGACTTCCTCGCCACGCGCCTGGCACGACGCGACAGTACCTCGCAAACCGAACTGCACAGCCGCGCGGCGCACTGGTTCGCCGAGCGCAAATTGCTCGCCGAGGCTGTGCGCCACGCCACTCAGGCCGGCGACCTGGGATTTGCCGCCCAGGTGATCGAACGGGCCGCGCCGGCCACCTGGAGCCTGGGGCAACTCAGCCCGCTGCTGCGCCTGCTCGATCGCCTGCCACAGGACATTTTGTTCTCGCGCCCGCGGCTGTTCTTCCTCGGTTGCCTGGCCTATGCCCTGACTGCGCGCCCGGCCAAGGCCGAGGCCTGGCTCGAACAGTTCCGCCACAGCGGTGCGGCCCATCAGGACGACGTCGCCTATCGCTTGCCACTGGTGCAGGCGACCATTGAGCTGCAGCGTGATCGCACCGAGCCGATCATCGACCTGCTGAAGGACTTTCAGCCGTTGCCCGACGACTACTCGGTGACCCGTTATGGCGCCCCGGCGTTGCTGGCCATCGCCTACTTGGCCGCAGGGCGTATGGAGGAAGCGTTGCGTTGCCTGGATGACAACCCGATTCCCGAATCCGAGCTGGATGCCGAAATGGCCTTGGTCGCCCAGGGTGCACGAACCCTCTGTTACTTGCAGGAAGGGCGCATCCTCGAGGCCGAGCGCGTGGGTTCGGCACAACTGGCCCGCGCAGTGTCGGTGCACGGGCACCGTTCCGCCAGCGCCTACCTCGGCGCCGCGACCCTGGCGGAGGTGTACCGCGAGCTGGACAGAACCGATGAAGCGCGGGAAATCCTCGCCAATCGCAGCGGCCTGCTGCAGTGGGCCATGCCCGACACCATGCTGCGCGCCACGATCTGCCGGGCGCGCCTGGACTTGCTGCAGGATTGTGCCTCTGTGGCCATGGCCTTCCTGGAACGCCAGGAGCGTCATTTCCGCACCATTGGCCAGGATCGTGCCCTGGTCCATTGCCTGGCCGAACAGGTGCGCATTGCCTTGCTCGAAAGCAACAAGGCCCACGCCAGCGAACAGGTCGCCAAGATGCAGACCCTGGCAGCGCAGCACCAGGGTGCCAAGGGCTTTCAGGCCGATATCGCGGCGATGGCGGCCCTGGCGCGGGCGCGGTTGCTGCTGGCCACCAACTACCCGGACAAAGCCCTGCAGGATCTGCAGATTCTCGATGACTACGCCACGCACTACCGGCGCGGGCAGTTGCAGGTCACCGGCCAGTTGTTGATGGCCTGTGCCAGCGCCGACTTGCGCCAACCCGAGCAGGCCCAGGCGCATCTGCTAGCAGCCCTGTCCCAGGGCCGCCAATTGGGCTTGGTGCGCACCTTCCTGGATGAAGGCGAGGTGCTGCGCAAGATGCTCTCGGCGCTGACCAACCTGACACTGGCCGCCGAGGACGAGACGTACCTGGCGCTGTTGCTGGAACGCTTTGGCCAAGGTGGTGGGGGACGCTCCAGTGATGCCTCCGCCACGGGCGCGCCGTCGATGCTGACCCCGCGTGAGCTGGCGATCCTGCAGTTGATCAGCCAGGCAATGGCCAACAAGCGGGTCGCCCTGACCCTGAACATTTCTCTGGAAACGGTGAAATGGAACCTGAAGAACATCTACGCCAAGCTTGGCGTCTCCAGCCGCTATGACGCGGTGTCCTGGGCACGCAAGAACGGCTTGATCGAATAGACGCGAAATCACCCGTGCAGGACGCCTGCGGGACGTTGCGTGGACGTCCCGCAAGGTGTTTGCACGGGTGTTTCGCCAGCCTAGCCTAGGCCTCTTGGCCGTCGCTCGCCCAACCCCGCTCGGGGGGGCGCCGAAGTCCCCCGCAACGCCCCCTCAAATCCCCCCCGCCGTGAGGGGGCGGGTCATCGAACGCTGCTCCTATGATCGATTCAGCGCCACCCGCAAGGGCGGCAGAACGATGAGCCGAGGAGAGAACCTTCAATGATTCCGCGTAGCCTGTTCGATCATGAGCACGAGGAGTTTCGCAACAGCGTGCGGCGCTTCCTGGCGCAGGAATGTGCCCCCTGCCAGGAGCAGTGGGAAGCCGATCATCGCGTACCCCGTGAGATCTGGGCGCGTGCCGGCGAGCTGGGCATGCTCAATGCGACCACCCCGCCAGCCTATGGCGGCCTGGGCCTGGACCGGCGTTTCTCGATGGTCGCCACCGAAGAGATCTACCGCGCAGGCCTGGCCTCCGGGCTGATCGGCTTTGGTGTGCACGACATCGTTGCTGGCTACCTGGTGAATTTCGGCAGCGAAGCGCAAAAGCACGCCTGGCTGCCGAAAATGGCCGCGGGCCAGGCCATCGGTGCGGTGGCCATGACCGAGCCGGATACCGGCTCCGACCTGCAGGCGGTCAAGACCCGCGCTGTACTGGACGGCGATGAGTATGTGATCAACGGTGCCAAGACCTTCATCTCCAACGGCAGTAACTGCGACATCGTCGTCGTGGTGGCCAAGACCGGCAACACCGGCAAGGGCGCCCAGGACACCTCGCTGATTCTGGTCGAGGCCGACCGCGCCGGTTTCAGCCGCTCGCAACCGCTGCGCAAGGTCGGGCTGCATGCGCAGGACACCACCATGCTGTTCTTCGAGGACGTCCGCGTACCCAAGGAGAACCTGCTCGGTGGCGTGCCCGGCCAGGGCTTCTTCCAGTTGATGAAGGAGCTGGCCTGGGAGCGCTTGTCCATTGCCATCAGCAGTGTCGCCGGCGCCTCGGCGGTGCTGGAAAGCACTCTGGAATACACCAAGGGCCGCAACGTGTTTGGCAAGCCGATTTTCGCCTTCCAGAACACCCGCTTCAAATTGGCCGACCTGAAGATGCAGCTGGCGGTGTCGCAGAACTACGTCGACCGCTGCATGGAAC
Source organism: Pseudomonas sp. GZD-222 (assembly GCF_049310525.1). Classification (NCBI taxonomy): domain Bacteria; kingdom Pseudomonadati; phylum Pseudomonadota; class Gammaproteobacteria; order Pseudomonadales; family Pseudomonadaceae; genus Pseudomonas; species Pseudomonas sp. GZD-222. The sequence goes on along the minus strand of NZ_JBMOWO010000050.1, from coordinate 9,939 downwards.
AGTGCCTGGCCGGCAGCCTCAGCCCGGAAGCAGCGGCGGCCGCCAAGCTGTGGTGCTCGGACCTCTACACCAAGGTGGTGGACGAGTGCGTGCAGCTGCACGGCGGCAACGGCTACATGCTCGAGTACCCGGTCGCCCGTCATTACCTCGATCACCGCGTGCTGCGCATCGCCGGTGGCGCCAACGACATCATGAAAGATCTGGTCGGACGCACACTCTGAGCCGGGCCGCTGAGGACTACCCAATGGAATACCTGATCCCCCGTACACTGTTCAGCACCGAGCACGACGAGTTCCGCCGCGCCTGCCGCCGCTTCATGGAAGAAGAGGTCGCGCCTTTCCACGCCCAGTGGGAAAAGGACAAGTGCGTCCCCCGTGAAGTGTGGCGCAAGGCTGGCGAGCTGGGCATGCTGCTGCCGTCGATGCCGGAAGAATATGGCGGCCCGGGTGCTGACCGCCTGTTCGATATGGTCTTCGCCGAAGAATTCATGCGCATCGGCGCCACTGGCCTGATCGGCTTCGGTGTGCATGGCCTGGTCGCGTTCTACATTCTCAACTACGGCACCGAGGCGCAGAAACAAGCCTGGCTGCCGAAGATGATCGCCGGTGAAGCGGTGGGCGCCATCGCCATGACCGAGCCGAACACCGGCTCGGACCTGCAGGCGGTGCGCACTCGCGCAGTGCTGGAGGGTGACCAGCTCATCCTCAACGGCTCCAAGACTTTTATCTCCAACGGCGCCTCTTGCGATCTGGCTGTGGTGGTGTGCAAGACCGGTAATAGCGGAACCGCCAAGGACATCTCGCTGGTCATCGTCGAGAAAGAACGCGCCGGTTTCAGTCGTTCGCAACCGCTGGAAAAGATCGGCCTGCATGCCCAGGACACCAGCATGTTGTTCTTCGACGACTGCCGTGTGCCCGCCGAGAACGTGCTCGGTGGCGAGCAAGGGCAGGGCTTCTACCAGCTGATGCACGACCTGGCGTGGGAGCGAATCATCGGCGCCGTGGGTTTCCAGGCCCAGGCCGAAGCCGCGCTGGAACACACCCTCGACTACACCCGCACGCGCATCGTGTTCGGCAAGCCGGTGCTCGACTTCCAGAACTCGCGTTTCACCCTCGCGCAGCTCAAGACCGAAATCCAGATCGGCCGCTCCTGGGTCGACAGCTGCATGGAACTGCTGTTGCGCGGTGAGCTGAGCGCAGAGACCGCCGCAGTGGCCAAGTACTGGACCGCAGAACTCAGCAGCCGCGTGGTCGATGCCTGCCTGCAACTGCATGGCGGCAACGGCTACATGACCGAATACCCGATTGCCAGGCTGTACCTGGACACCCGCGGCAACCGCATCTGGGGCGGCACCAACGAAATCATGAAGGAAATCATCGCTCGCACCTTGTGAGCGCGATAACAATAGGAGTGCACACGTGTCTGAAGAAATCCGTTTTGACGGCAAAGTCGCTATCGTCACTGGCGCTGGCAATGGTCTGGGCCGCGCCCACGCCTTGCTGCTGGGTTCGCGCGGCGCCAAAGTCGTGGTCAATGACCTCGGGGTCAGCACCGATGGCCGCGGTAGCTCAAGCGCAGCAGCCGACGCCGTGGTCGCCGAGATCCGCGCCCTGGGTGGCGAGGCTGTCGCCGACCATCATTCGGTGACCGAAGGCGAGAAGATCGTCGCCACGGCGCTGGAAGCATTCGGCACCGTCGATATCCTCATCAACAACGCCGGCATCCTGCGCGATACCTCGTTCCACAAGATGACCGAAGAGCAGTGGGACCTGATCCAGGACGTCCACGTCAAAGGCGCGTTCCGCCTGACCCACGCGGTGTGGCCGATCATGCGTGACAAGGGCTATGGCCGCATCGTCATGACCGCTTCCGGCGCCGGTATCTTCGGCAACTTCGGTCAGTGCAACTATTCCACTGCCAAGTCTGGCCTGATCGGCTTTGCCAACTCGCTGGCCATCGAAGGCGCGAGCAAGAACATCCGCGTCAATACCATCGCGCCGATTGCGGCCTCGCGCATGGTCATCGCCAGCGGTCTGTTCCCTGAGGAAATGCACGAGCGTCTGAAAGTCGAAGACGTCGCGCCGCTGGTGGGCTGGCTGTGCAGCGAACAATGCCCGGACACTGGCGGGCTGTTTGAAGTCGGTGGTGGTTTCCATGCCAAATACCGTTGGGAGCGCTCCAAGGGCCGCTTCCTGCATACCAATACTCTGAGCCCGGAACTGGTGCGGGACAACTGGGCGCGCATTACCCAGTTCGATGAGCAGAGTGTGCATCCGGCCAATGGCGGCGAGAGCTTCAAAGAGTTCTTCGAGCGTCTGGATTCGCCAGCCAAGGGCGGCAACGCCTTCGTCGATATGGAAGTGGCGGCCAATGCGGTGTCGTACCTGGAAACCGAGTACGACCAGAACGATGCCGCGCTCTACGCGCTGGCAGTCGGCGCCGCCAAAGACCCGCTGGACCGTACCGAGCTGCTGTACGTCAACGAGTTCGCCGGTGACGACTTCCGTGTACTGCCGACCATGGCCGTGTTGCCTGCCACCGAGGTGTTCCTGCGCGCTGCCAAGTCTGGCGAGCCGCAGCTGGAAGGCCTGAACCTGCCGTTTGGCAAGGGCCTGCATGGCGAGCAGTACACCGTGATGTACCGTCCGCTGCCGCCCAAGGCCAAGCTCAAGCACACCATGCGTTTGAAAGCCGCGATCGACAAGGGCAAGAGCTCGGTCAGCATCCTCGCCATCGAGACCACCGACGAGCACGGCACACCGCTGTTCTACAACGAGGTCACCGGCTTCTACCCGGGCGTTCCAGGTGCCGGGCTGGAGCGTGTCGCCAGCGAAGAGATCAACGTGGTGCCGGACCGCGCACCCGACGCAGTCCTGGCCGATGCCACCGAGGTCAACCAGGCGCTGCTGTATCGCCTGTGCGGTGACTGGAACCCGATGCACGTCGACCCGGACTACGCCGCCAAGGCCGGTTACGAGAAGCCGTTCCTGCATGGCCTGTGCACCTTCGGCTACCTCGGTCGCCATGTGATCAAAGCGTTCTGTGGCAACGATTCGCGCCTGTTCAAAAGCGTGCGCGCCCGTTTCGCCTCGATCGTGATGCCTGGCGACACCCTTGAAACCCGCATGTGGCGTGAGTCTGCTACGCGCATCATCGTTGAGATGCGTGCCGTGGAGCGAGACGTCATTGTGCTGAAAAATGGTGCGGTCGAACTGTTCGAGTCCGTGCCGGCCTGACTCATGGCCACCTGCCGCTAGCCTGGACCGGTAGCGGCAGCTTTGTAATTCAGGAGAGCACGATGCAACGTTGCGTCAATGTGATTGGCGTAGGTATGTCCCCCTTCAGCTCGGCGGCATTGAGCCCGGACACAGTGGCCTTGATTGGTCAGACGGTGCGTCAGGCGCTGGTCGATGCCGGGGTGCCTGCAAGCAGCCTTGGCTCGGTTTATGCCGCCGCGCACGGGCCCGATGCTGCTGCATTGCAGCCTGGCCTTGAGCAGGTTGGTGTGGGGCAGGTGCCATTGCGCCACGTTGGGCAGGGAAGCGACTTGTTCTCTGAAGCTTGCCAGGCCATCGCGCAGGGGCAGGCTGAAAGTATTCTGGTGCTGGGCGTCCAAAGCGTCCCCACCGTGTTAGCCGATCTGAGCGGCATGCTTGAACGCCTGGGCAGTACGGCGCGGGAGTACATGGCGCGCTATCAGGCGCGACGGGAAACTTTTGCGATGATCGCCGTCAAAGCCCGTCAACATGGGGCGCTCAATCCCCTGGCGGCCTTCAGCCAGACCCTGAGCCTCGACCAGGTACTGGGGGCGAGCATGCTTGCCGAACCACTCACTGAGCCCCAGTTTTCCTGGCCCGTTGCAGGCGCAGCGGCGCTGCTGCTGTGTTCCAGCGAGTTCGCCAGTCGCCACTGCGACGGCCCGGTGATCCGCATCCTGGCCCAGGCCTGCGTGTCACCCGTGCAGATAGCCGGCGCCACGCTGGGATCGACCTTTGCCGCTGTCGGCTACGACACCCATGTGGCTGCCGCCCGCGAGCTGTATGAACAAGCGGGTAGGGGGCCACAGGAAGTGCAAGTGTGCGAGCTGCATGACGGCAGCACCCTTGACGAGTTACTGCTGTACGAAGCCTTGGGTTTCTGCCTGGAAGGCGGCGCCGAGAAACTGGTCGAGGAGGGTGACAATACCTACGGTGGCAACCTGGTCGTCAATCCCAGTGGAGGCCTGTTGTCGCTCGGTCAGGCGCAATCGCTCAGCGCTCTGGCACAATGCATCGAATTGACCCGGCAGTTGCGTGGCAGCGCCGGCCGGCGTCAGGTCGCCAACGCCCGTATAGCCCTGCAGCACCACGTCGGCGCTACGGGGACGGTGATCACCACACTTTATCAGCGCAGTTGAAGCATCGCGCCAACGCGCACCAGGACCGGCTCGAAACAGAACAATTTCAATAGGTGGAACACCACCCTTCAGATGCAGGATCTGCCATGAACAACAACAATAATCAGACTACGCTGTTGCATCGTTTCCTCCACTGGGAGAGCAGCACAGCCGATGCGATGTACCTGACTCAACCCCTGCCGGATGGCAGTGTGCAGGAATACAACTGGCGCGAAGTCGGCGACCAGGCGCGGCGCATGGCCGCGCACCTGCGTTCGCTCGAGTTGCCGGCCAAGTCCTCGATCGGCCTGTTCGCGAAAAACACTGCGCACTGGATCATCGCCGACCTGGCCATCTGGATGGCCGGGCACGTCAGCGTGCCGCTGTACACCACCGCCAACGCCGATACTGTGCGCTATGTACTGGAACACGCCGAGGTGCGCCTGCTATTTGTCGGTCGCCTTGAAGGCGAGGCGGCCGGCTGGCAGGCGGTGTGTGCCTCGATCCCGGACAGCTTGCCGTTGATTGACTTGCCGATGTCCAGTTGTGGCAAAGGCACGTCATGGGAGCACATCATCGCCACCACCGAGCCTTTGCAATCGGTGCACCTGCCGGCAGCCGAAGAACTGGCCACGATCATCTACACCTCTGGCAGCACCGGTGATCCCAAGGGCGTGATGCACAGCTTTGCCGCCATGTATGCGGCCCCGGCAGTGACCGGTTGCATGTATGCCAACGGCCAGGGCACCCGCAGCAGCGACCGGCTGCTGTCCTACCTGCCGCTAGCGCATACCGCCGAGCGCGCGGTGGTCGAAGCGGTCTCGCTGTTCAGCGGCTGCCAGGTGTTCTTCAGCCTGGGGCTGGACACCTTCAGTGAAGACCTGCGCCGTGCACGGCCGACCATCTTTTTGTCGATGCCGCGCTTGTGGACCAAGTTCTACCAGGGCATCAACGAACGCATCGATCCGGCGACCCAAGCTGCCGTATTCGCCAACCCGGTGGAAGGCAAACTGATGAAGGCGCAGATTCTCTCGGCATTGGGGCTTGATCAGGTGCATACCGGGCTCTCCGGCTCGGCGCCGTTGCCGGTCAAGGTGATGGAGTGGTACCGCCAGCTGGGCCTGGAATTGCTGGAGGGCTATGGCATGTCGGAGAACTTCGGCACCTCGCACTTCAGCCTGCCGGGGCAGGTGCGTGTTGGCTATGTCGGCGCGGTGATTCCGGGGGTCGAGTGCCGTATTGGTGCCGACAACGAAATCCTGGTGAAGAGCCCGGCGCAGATGCTCGGCTACTACAAACTGCCTGAGCTGACGGCCCAGAGCTACACCGAGGACGGCCTGTTCCGTACTGGCGACCGCGGCGAACTGGACGAGCAGGGGCGCTTGCGTATTACCGGGCGGGTCAAGGAACTGTTCAAGACCGCAAAGGGCAAGTACGTTGCACCGGTGCCTATCGAGGCCAAGCTGGGCAATCATCCGCGGGTCGAGGCCTCCTGCGTTACCGGTGTAGGCCTGACTCAGCCGCTGGCCTTGCTCAACGTGTCCGCCGAGACTCGCGCAGCGCTGGCCAGTGCCGAGGGGCGGGACAAGGTCGTCACCGAGCTTGAGGTGTTCCTGGCAGAGGTTAACAGCCAGTTCGAGGCGCACGAACAACTGGCGAGCCTGGTGGTGGTCAGTGAGCCGTGGACCATTGGCAATGCACTGCTGACGCCGACCTTGAAGATCCGACGTAGCCAGATTGAAGAGCGTTATCACAACCAGATCGAAGGGTGGGGCGGTAGTCGCGGCAAGGTGCTGTTCGAGTAGGCACGTTCATCGCGCTAATCCTGGCCGGTCCTTGTGACCGGCCTTTTCGTTTCCAGCTGATACTGGGCGCAGTTGGAGCCGGCGTGGGGCCGCACCACTACCCGTCTATTTATCGTGATTTTTGGAAGATTCCGAAATCGGCATCAGGGACTCCCCCGCGATTCGCTTGACCAGCGCAGCATGACCGCTGGCGTCGTCACTACGGGAAATAACCTGGATGACTGCCATGCGATCGCCGGAGCCCGCAATAAAGGTGCTGTTCAAGGTTTTGCCGCCGCCCAGGGTCGCCGTACTGTCGACTTGGCGCACACCCAGGCCGTTGCGGTTAAGGCGCGCTTCGCCGGTTTGGCGAAAGTCCGGCAGCGCGGCGCTCTGGCGGTCGACGAAACCACTGACAGCGCCGTCGAGGAAGGCATCGTCGTTGTCGCCGGGGCGAGACGCTTCGGGGAGCGGTTTCTCGATCACCATAACCACGCGCTTTTCCTGTGCATTGGCATACAGGGTACCCACGGCGCCGGCGCCTTCGCTGCGCTGTTCATCAGCGCTCAGTGGGCTGGCGTCGAAGCCCGCCGGCAGGTTGAAGCTGAACTTGCCACCGAGCACCGCGACCTTTACTTCAGGTATCGGCTTGGTGCCGGGCTTGCTGGCGGCATGCAGATTCGACAGCCCCAACAGGCCGATCACGGCCAGGGTCAGCGTCAGGGTTCTTGTGTTGAAAATCGACATACAGCCTCTCATGGGGCAGGGGGCAAGGCAGGATGGATATGCTCACATAAACCTGCCTGCTCGGTAAGCCCCGGGTGTCCCGTCGGCCAGACGGTCATGGCGGATCGCCTTGAGGGGGCTATCGTTGCTTGTCTGGGTAACAACTACCGACCGAGGGCGGTGCCATGAACACCAGTGATTTACTCGAACAGTTACTTCGGGCCGGGCAAGGCTCGCAAGCGCAACAAGGGAGCGGCGGCATGTCAGCGCAAGACGGCCTCGGCGGTCTGGGCGGCTTGCTGGGCGGACTGCTTGGCGGCGGCGGTGCAACGGGTGGCGGTGCTGGCCTGGGTGGTTTACTCGGCGGTCTGTTGGGTGGCGCTGGTGGCAGCAACGCTGGCGGCTATACCCAGGGGCGCTCCGCGGGTGGCACCAATTACGCGGCCCTGGCGTCGTTGGGCATGATGGCGTTCCAGGCCTATCAAAGCTGGCAGCGCAGTCAGGCGACAGCCCCGCAACAGGCGGTGCGTACTGTCGATCAATTGTCCGGTCCCGAGGCCGAGGATCACAGCCATGCAATCTTGCGCGCGCTGATTGCGGCCGCCAAGGCTGACGGGCGCATCGACAAGCAAGAAGAACAGTTGATCTACGCTGAAATCAAACGGCATACCAACGATCCGCAACTGCAGCAATGGCTGGATGAGGAAGTCAGCAAGCCACTCGATGCCGCCGAGGTGGCTCAGTCGGCCCAGGACCCGGCCATGGCCGCGGAAATGTACCTGGCCAGCGTGATGCTGGTGGATGACCAGCAGGATGCAGAGCGGGCCTACCTTGACGAACTGGCCGGCGCACTGCAAATCGATCCGACATTGCAGGTGCACCTGGAACAGCAGGCCAAGGGAACCGCCTGAGCGGGTTGAGATGCCTGCGCTGTTCATCAATCTGCAGCCAGCGCAGGCAAGGCTCAGGAGATTGCATGCATCGATGCCAAAAGGCCGTCCACGCTCACCCCTGTTCCATAGCCTCGGCGACGCCCCGATCCTCACCCAGAAACCCGCCACTCTGGTGGTGCCACAGCTGCGCATAAATACCGTTTTTTGCCAGCAGTTCGGCATGGGTACCCTGTTCGACGATGCGTCCGTCGTCCATGACAATCAGCCGGTCCATTGCCGCGATCGTCGACAGCCGATGGGCGATGGCAATCACTGTCTTGCCCTCCATCATCTCGTCGAGGCTGTCCTGAATGGCCACTTCGACTTCGGAATCCAGCGCGCTGGTGGCCTCGTCAAGGAGCAGGATCGGAGCGTTCTTGAGCATCACCCGGGCAATCGCCACGCGCTGGCGCTGGCCGCCGGAAAGCTTGATGCCGCGCTCGCCCACCAGGGTGTCGTAGCCGGTATGGCCTTGGCGGTCGCTGAGTTGGCTGATGAACTCATCGGCCTGGGCACTGGCAGCGGCGCTGCGGATTTGTGCGTCGCTGGCATCGGGGCGGCCGTAGGCGATGTTGTCGCGAATGGAGCGGTGCAACAGTGAGGTATCCTGGGTGACCATGCCGATGGCGCTGCGCAGGCTGTCTTGCGTCACATGGGCGATGTCTTGTCCGTCGATACGAATCTGCCCGCTGTCGACATCGTAGAAGCGCAGCAGCAAGTTGATGAGCGTGGATTTGCCCGCACCGGAACGGCCTACCAGGCCGATTTTTTCACCCGGGCGAATGTTCAGGCTCAGGCCATCGAGCACCTGGCGCTCGCCACCGTAGTTGAAGCTGACATTGTCGAAGGTTACCGCGCCGCCGGTGGTCACCAGCACACCTGCATCCGGCGCATCCTTGACCTTGGGGCCGCGGGTGAGGGTGGCCATGCCATCCTGCACGGTGCCGATGCTCTCGAACAGCGACGTCATCTGCCACATGATCCAGTGCGACATGCCATTGATACGCAGCGCCATGGCGGTGATTGCCGCCACGGCACCAGCGCCGACCTCACCCTGGTGCCACAGCCACAGGGCATAACCCCCGGCTGCCATGATCAACGCCACCACCAAGGCCTGGTTGACGATCTCGAACTGGCTGACCAGGCGCATCTGGCGAAAGCCGGTTTGCTTGAAGTCCTCCATCGCGGCACGCGCGAAGTGTGCTTCACGATTGGAGTGGGAGAATAGCTTCACCGTGGTGATGTTGGTGTAAGCGTCGGAGATACGCCCGGTCATCATCGACCGCGCATTGGCCTGTTCCTGCCCGACCTTGCCCAGACGCGGCACGAAGTACAGCATGGCCAGGCCGAACAACACCACCCAGGCAACGAAGGGCAGCATCAATTTCAGCGCGAAACCACCGGCCAGGGCGATGATCGCAATGAAATACACGCCTATCCCGGGGGCGATCTCGATCAGGGTGAACAGCAGGTCGCGCACGGCCAGCGCCGTCTGCATGACCTTGGTGGTGACCCGCCCGGAAAACTCGTCGGAAAAAAACGACAGGCTTTGCCGTAGCATCAAACGGTGGAAGTCCCAGCGCAGTCGCAAGGGCAGGTTAATCGCCAATATCTGGTGCTGCACCATAGTTCGCAAGGCCACCAGCCCGACGCTGCACAGCATGACGATGCCCATGCCCCACAGCACGCGGGTTTCCTGGGCTGCCGCTTCACCTCCGGCCTGCCAGGTGGCGAGCAGGTCCACGACCTGACCGAGGAAAGAAAACAGCCAGGCTTCGTAGATCGACACGCTGGCACTGAGCAGCGCAAACGCCAGAATGTAGCCGCGGGCGCCGCGTGTGCAGGCCCACAGGAACCGAGCCAGGCCCACGGGTGGTGGGGGTACTTCGTCAGGCGGAAAGGGGTCGAGCCTGCGCTCAAATGCACCAAGCATGGGGGTCTCCAGAACGGTCAAATTGTGCAGATTCTGCCACCGAACGGTTGCTTTGAGGGATTTGCGAGGTTGAGGTGTAGGACTATTGGCCGGTAATTACCAACCCAAGGTGCTTTGAGGCGGTGGGAGCGGGCTTGCCCCGCGATTGCGGTCTTTCGGATACATCGAATCGCGGGGCAAGCCCGCTCC
>NZ_JBMOWO010000049.1:0-64628 GCF_049310525.1 Pseudomonas sp. GZD-222 | reverse complement strand
TTTGCTTGTTTTTCTGCTCTCCCCCCCTCCCCCCCCCCCCCCCCCCCCCCCCCCCCCCCCCCCCCCCCCCCCCCCCCCCCCCCCCCCCCCGGCCCCGGCAAGCCGCGACGACCAATTAGGTCTGTCCGTACGTCAACGCACGTTTCTGGGCCGGTTACACGGGGTGTTACAAGGGGTATAACTACCAGAACAGGCGCCCCAGGCCTGATCGGCGCCTGCGGCGTGGAGCGAAGTGATGAGTTCCAGAGTATGGCGATGGGCTCGCAAGAGCCTTCTTGGCAGCATCGGGCTGGCCTTGCTGGCCACTCCACTGTGCGCCAGCGCCATGTTCACGTGCCAAACCAGGGACGGCGCCAAGGCAATGGTCCAGCCACGGATTGTGCGGGGCGACGAGCCTGGCGCGGTGCGGGTTCGGGTGTTCACCTTCGTCCACCGGGGTGTTCGTCAATATGTCAGCCGACGCCCCGTCGGCATCTCCGCCCGGGTTGATGTCCTTGAGCTCTATTACATCAAGGGCTGCTATCTGTGCATGGCGCCTAAGGATTTCAAGGTCGCCTCACTGCGCCTGGACACCCATTCCTATCGGCGCGAGATCGAAGCCGCTGCGGGTCGATATGGTGTCGACAGGGCGCTGGTCCGCGCGGTGATACATGCCGAGTCGGCGTTTCGCCCCAACGTCATATCTGTAGCCGGCGCCCAGGGGCTGATGCAGTTGATGCCCGCCACCGCCGCGCGCTTCGCCGTGAGCGATCCGTTCGACGCACGACAGAACATTCATGGCGGCGTGCGCTACCTGGCCTGGCTGCTCAAGCGCTTCAATGGCAACCAGAGGCTGGCGTTGGCAGGTTACAACGCCGGTGAAGCGTCGGTGGTCGAGTACAACGGCGTGCCTCCCTACGCCGAGACGCAAACCTATGTCACCCGTGTGCAGTCCTTGACTGAACGCTATCGTATGGAAAGGAGGAACTAGGTGCCAGGTTCGCTTGAGGCAATTAAACCTAAAAAATGGGGAGAAATGACGTGCAGACAACGGAACGTTTACTACGCTCAACTTAATGAGACGAGTCAGTTTTCGGGGAGCTTAGTATTCGGGTTTGTTTGGCTTGGAAGCCGCCTTTTAGACTAGGTATTGTATCAGGCCCTTCGCATTACCTTTGGATGACTTAGATCAGACGAATTCCACTCAGCGGTTGAGAAGCTAAAAATCAGGTTGCGCTCATGCGACCGGTTTTATAGCGGATGGAGGATTTATGTTCTCTAAAGTTAGTGTGCTTACAGCAAAATCTGCGGTGATCGTCCTTGCACTCAGCTTACAGGGTTGCCCAAGCATGAGCGTCTGGAATTTCAAAGCCGCCGAAAACACCGGAGCGAGTAAGGGCTATGTCAAGCTCATGGTGTATTCTCCCGGAGGTGCAGATCCGTTTGATAATGATGTGTATTCAGCTTATCCCGAGCTTAAGAAAGCGTTGACCTTTTGCCGAAGTCCAGCTCAACAGGGAATGTTTCCCATCATTGCACCAGTCATTGGTAAGTTTCTATTCGATTTGTATGTCGATGCCCAATCCAGGAAGTTAGAAGCACTTGAAACAGCTGCGACAAAATCATACGCCGCTCAAATGACAATGCATGCTGACACATTAGCAGCAGCTGTGGGTCGCCAGAGTTGTGTTGTCCTCACTAGAGTGTCAGATAAGGAAAAGCTCGAGTTCGTTAGCGTTCTCAGGCTCGAACCAAGCCCCTCGTCGAGAGATTCCTATGCTGATGAAGCATTTAAGTTTAAGGCCATTTATGTTGCAGCACACTCGTCAGCAGCGATTACTCGTGATGCCGCGCCTCCGGAAATTTCAGTGTCTTTCGCAATAACTGTAAGTGGTATTGGTACGCAACAAAATGGACTCCCAGCATTTGCGCCCATGGGCGACGCCTCGGTCACTGTGCCTCACCTGCCGATAGTAAACCCTATCCAGCAGAAGTCGTGCGCGCCTGATAAGTGTCCAGCATCAGGTCCGATACCCTTAGATAAACGAACCGCGCTCAATGCAAAGTGGCGCTCTCAAAGTCCGGCTGCAGGCACAAGCATTGTACCGCGGGATAACATCATGTTGAATGACAGTGGGACTTTGTTGGTTGGAGTGGCTGTTGTCGAAAATGGTGATATCGGTGTGCCTGTCGACGCCGCAAAAAGCGAGCTTGCTGCAATCAAAGCGGCTTTTGGCCCGCTGGTGAGCGATATTGTAAAAGAAAAATACAAGTAAGGCGGTGACGCTATGGCTCGCATGGCAAAAGGAATGAAAACGTGGCTCGAAAGCAAAAGCGCAATAATACGCTTGGCGCAGCGCTACGAGGGTTTGACCGGTGTAGACTACGGTTATATTTATAAGAATGGATTTCCCCTGAAGACACTCGGGGTGCGCTTTCATGTTAGAACCAAACAGCCCTTGAGCGAGGTTTCTGAAACGCAATTGCTCCCAACTTCACTCTACGGCTTGAAATGTGATGTAGTGCAAGCAAGCTATTCAATCTGCGGATCTCCACAACAACCGTGCGATCCTGTGCAGCCTGGAGTAAGCATAGGCAATTACAGTCGTGGCTCTACGGGAACATTAGGTTTACTGGTTCGAGACAAGCTCACAAAAAGACCAGCCATTTTAAGCAATTGGCATGTGCTGTATGGCAATATGGCAGCGGGTTCTCTGGACGAAATAATTCAGCCTGGCCCTTTTCATATGGGGTCGAGTTCTCCACGCATAGTTGGTCACCCTGAGCGCTGCTTACCCCTGAGTACCGGCATCGATGCAGCCATCGCTCTCCTGAACCCTGAGACAAATTGGGATCCAGAAATTTTCAGTGGCTTGGTTAAAGTAACAGGTGTTGCTTTGCCGAAAATAGGAATGGAATTAGAAAAATATGGAGCCATGACAGAGTTTACTCATGGGGTTGTTGATGGGGCGGAAGGTCCGTTTTCAATAAACTACAGCTATGCCGATGATGCTTGGCGAAGTATGGACGCAATAAGGATTAGGGTAAATAAAAAATACCCGGAGGAAGAAATTAGCTTGGAAGGTGATTCCGGTGCTGTTTGGTTTGATGCTGAGGGGCGCGCAGTTGCGTTGCTCTTCGCCGGGGAGGACGGTCTCGGGGCCACCGCTGAATATGCATTGGCTCACCCCATTGCAAAAGTATTCAATCTGCTAAAGGTTGAGCCTATTTAGACTTGCAGGGGAAAAGCCAGTAGATCGCTTTGTCGGAAGCTGCCGCTGGTCAACTACAGCTATTGGATCAGGCCGCGTAAAGCAGAGAGCGTGACTAACTCACAAAGTGGGGGCATTTCGCTGCCCCACTTTTCTCGCGCCGATATGGAAATGCACTTGAGCGCAATCAGCGCATGGCTGCGTTTACAACGCAGCGGAGGCGTAAAGTACGGCTCTGTTACGTCATGCTTAGCGCTCAGTTTCCTAGCTGATGGATAACAATATTTTTTTCATTGACGCCTTCTATGATCGGTACCTTCCATGTCATGATTCTGAGAGGCTTTTTTCTAACGTTTATTTTGCTCATGAGCCGAGGATCAGCGGTATGCTCCATTTCAGGCAGATAGCCTGGTGCTCCTGCCCATGCATCTGAAAAATCCGCCTGCTGATTAGTTGCTTTCTCCCAAAATGAAATTGAATCGTCAATCCAGCCATGCAGCTTCCAAAATGCGTTATTTACATGGCTTGAGTAAGGAGCACCCAACCAGTCATTTGAAGCAGAATCGCTCCAAGGGTCGTCAGGTACTTTTTCGGACCAATGAAGGTGGAGCCAGCCATGAACTGTCCATTCAAGCTCTGATCCATATTCGTCGAGCGAAAATTGTTTAACCCAGTTTGGGTTACGGAACTCATTAGTAACCCTGTCGCTGAAATGCTGTGTGGTTCGCGGGTCTTTGGCCCAAACAAACGCTTTATCCGCTTCGGGCCAGAGTGCTGGCATTGGCCAGGTTTGATTATTGTGTTCAAACGGTATGGGGTTCCATCCTTCAACCTGTATATAGGTAGGGCTTCCTGAGTGGTGTAGATGCTTGTTGACCATCTCGATCATTTGTCGATGCATAAACAAGAAGTCTAAACCAGAGCCTGGTTGCTGTTCGAAGCGTGGTGGTGTCCAGCCTTGGTCAATAAGCTCTTGTTTTTCGATGGCTGAAAGCTCGTTCCAAAGTTTTTCATTGCGAACTAAGTGCCACAAATGGTGATAGGCCCGCATCGGGGGAGACGCAAGCATTTCCCGAATCATTGTTGGTAGTTCTGTATTCATCAACCTCTCCTTCGATAGTTTCGTTGTGAACACTAATCAATAAGCAGAGCGTCGTGTTGCGTTTTTTATCGTGATGACCTGTGTTTGTTTTCGTCCTGTAAGCTTCTGTTTTTCCTGAGTGTCATCACTAAAAGCACGACAAGGAGAAACACGCTATGGATGGTAAGTCCGGTCCGTTAGATTAGTGTAGATGGTAAATCCAACAACGCAGTCGACATAACATCAGCCTGTCCAGTGACCGTTTTTGGCCTGTCGCCGCAGGTAGCTTTGGGTCGCTTGCGTTCGGTCGTGAGCGTCCGCTATCAACCCAAAGCAGACGATGCCAAGAGGCAGCAACGGGCCGCTCCGCGCACAGATACATGTGAGTTCAAGACGCAAATGGAGTATCTTCCCGCCCCCGAAATCGAAGTGCATTCAAGGAGGAAGAATTGCGTATCTACATTACAGGCGCGTCGTGTGCCGGCGTGACCACCTTGGGCCAGAACCTTGCCACCCAGCTCGGTGTGCGGCATGCCGATGTCGATGACTATTTCTGGATGCCGACAAACCCTCCCTTCACGACCAAGCGGCCTGCCGATGAGCGCGTGCCATTGATCCAGCAAGCACTCGGTGACGACGATTGGGTGTTGACCGGTTCTTGTATGGTCTGGGGAGATGCGCTACTGGCTCAGGTCGATCTGACCGTGTTCGTGGTGACGCCGACCGCCGTTCGCCTCGAACGCTTGGCCGCTCGTGAAAAAGCGCGCTTTGGTGATCGTATCGCCCCCGGGGGTGACATGCATGCGATTCACCTGGCCTTCAGGGAATGGGCTTCGGAGTATGACAATCCAGACTTCTCAGGACGCAATCGGGCCTGGCACGAGCGCTGGTTATCAGCGCAAACGTCCCCAGTCTTGCAAATAGACGGGGCAAACAGTGCTGAAAAGATGGTTGAAGAAGTCGCCCAGGCTTTGCCGCAAACCATGGCGAAAAGCAGGTAAAACAACCACAGGCCACCTTCGGGTGGTCTTTTGGCATTTGCGGGCAATACTTCTCTAGTACAGGCGGGCGTGTTGCTGGTTGCGCGGGCCGCAGGGAGGTGTGAGGTGAACAAACTATCCATCGTGGGTGCCGGAATAGTGGGTGAGGCGGCGGCGCAGATAATCGCCCGCGAAGAGTACTGTCGCGAGTTGGTGTTGATTGATGTGCAGGGGGAGTTGGCACAGGGCAAGGCGCTGGACATCTGGCAGGCGGCAGTCGAGTCAGGTTCCGATACCAGGGTTTACGGCGGCGCCAAAGCTGAATTGCTGGAGGATTCTGATCTGGTAGTGATCACCGCGGGTGTGCCGCGCAAGCCTGGTCAGTCGCGTCAGGATGTACTGAGTATCAACCTGCCAATTCTCGATGGCATCATGCGCGATATCAATCTTCTTGCCCCGGCGGCGACGGTGTTGGTGGTGTCGAACCCGGTCGACGTGCTGACCTATCGGGCTTGCAGTCTCAGCACGCTGGGACGCAACAGGGTGTTCGGCCAGGCGGGGGTACTGGATACCGCGCGCATGAAGTGTTTCATTGCCGAGGAAACAGGGTTTTCTGCGCGGGATATCACCGCGCTGGTGCTGGGCGGGCATGGCGACAGCATGGTGCCGCTGATGCGCTACTGTGCGGTCGGTTCGGTGCCGCTGTCGCACTTCCTGTCCGAACAGCAGATAGAACGGATTGTGCAGCGTACCCGTCAGGGTGGTGGCGAGATTCTCGGTTTGAAGAAGGTGGGCAGCGCCTGCGACGCGCCGGGCGTGGCCATTGCAGAGATGGTCGATGCTATCGCTAATCGGCGAAACCGCATTTTGCCGACGGTCGCGATTCTCGACGGCGAGTACGGGCGAACAGGCATCGCCATGGGTGTCCCCTGTGTGCTGGGAGAGCAGGGGATTGCGCGGGTGATCGAGTTGCCGTTGGATGCGCAGGAGCAGGCGATGTTCGACCACTCTGCAGATCAGGTAGAACGTGATATTGCTGAAATGAAGGCGTTGTGAGCGGGGGCAGATGAACGGGTGCAACCGGGAGCGGGGCGCCGCTCCCTGGCGCTCGGGTCATGGCTTTATCTGGTGTCAGGCAGTACTAGCGCTATTCGTCAATGCTGACGCCCGATCCCCCTAACTCGCCGGGGACATCCTTCATCTTCGGCAACCCGTCTTTGATGCGCAGCCTGGACTCCTGATAATGGACGTGAACGTCTGGCGAATACTCCAGGTCCGGGATGACTGCGGCATACACGTCGATGAGTCCCATCCCCGGGTGTTCGGTGAAAATATGCCCGCCACAGAGCTTGCACCATTTGCGCAGACTCTGCGGCGTCTTGTTGTAGCTGCCAATGTTGTCCGCCCCCCGAGTGACTTGCACCGCCTCGGGTTTCCATAGCGTGAAGGCGTTGACCGGCGCGGCTGACCAACGGCGACACGACTCGCAATGGCAATAGCCCATTGCCGCGGGCTCACCGCTGACGGTGAACTCGACTGCGCCGCAAAAACAACTGCCTTGGTAAGACCTTTGAGTGCTCATGGAACGACTCCTTTATCAGGTGTGACACACATCGCCGAAGTTGGAATGAATCGCCTGAAAGCAGATTAGCTTCATCCGTCGCTGAAGCTCACCGCAGTCGTCGGCGTGCGTCGCACCTGCAACTCGAAAATGTCTGGGCGCGCATAGTGTCCGCTGACGTCAAGCGCCCGTCGCGCCGGCGCCACGAGAGACACGTCGATGTCTGCATACAGAATGCCTGCCTCCTGGTGTAATGGACCGGCCGTGATCCGCCCTTGCGGGTTGACCACCACTGAGTCGCCGTCGTTGATCCACTCTTGCGGATCGGGAAACAGTTGCATACGCGCCGGAAAGTCATCGGGAATGTCGCTGCCGCGCAGCGAGGTGCCACTGCCGAGCACCCAGCAGCGACCTTCGAGTGCAATGTGACGCATCGTGCTGATCCAGCCCTCGCCGGCGTCGTAGGTGGGGGCGACGTAGATTTCCACGCCTTGGGCATACAAAGAATAGCGCGCCAAGGGCATGTAGTTTTCCCAGCAGATGAGCGTACCAATGCGCCCGACGGGGGTATCGACCGTACGCAGCCCGGACGCATCACCGAAACCATGGACCATGCGCTCGGGGTTGGTTGGCATCAGCTTGCGATGCCGGTTGAGCACTTCGCCGTTCGCACCGATAACGACTACGCTGTTGTAGAGCGTGCCGCCGCCATTACGCCGCTCGCATTCATTGATACCGCATACGATGGTCACGGCATGTGCGCTGGCGGCCTCGCACAATTCATTCAGGTCACCGTTGGCGATATCAACGGCGTTGGCCAGCAAACGCGTGTGCAACTGGCCTATTAAAGCCCCGTCTTTTCCCGCCGCCAGGCGCCAGATCCACGACGGATAACCTGGAATGAACGATTCGGGCAAAACGATCAGCGCGGCGCCCGCAGCTGCGGCCTCAGCGATCGATTGCACGGCTCGGGCGATCGTCGCGCTGCGATCGAGCAGCACGGGCGGCCGCTGAATGATGGCTATCGTGGTCATGACGTTCTCCTGAGGCGATGGCTTTCTGAGGTTTCAGCGTGCGCGCGGCGCAGACGCGAGGCTAGTTCAGAAACTGAAGCGTTGTAGAGGCGGAGTACAGGTGATGGATGAAAGCTACGGTCAGTTCTGCACGGTCGCGCGCGGCGCTGAAGCCCTGTGCGAGCGCTGGACGCCGTTGGTCGTGCGCGAACTGCTCTGCGGCAGCAAGCGCTTCAATGAACTGCACCGCGGCGTACCCCGGATGTCCACCAGCTTGCTGGCACAGCGGCTGCGCCACCTGGAGGATATCGGTGTGGTCCATCGCACAGCCACAGGCAAAGTCTGGGAGTACAGCCTGACCGAGGCAGGCGAGGAATTGCGCCCCATCATCATGGCGCTAGGCCATTGGGGTGCGCGCTGGATAGGCAGTCGCCTTCGCGATAACGAACTCGACGCGGGCCTGCTCATGTGGGACATGCGCCGGTTCGCGCGCATCGAGCTGTTTCCGCCGCGGACGGTGGTCATTCACTTCAGGTTTCGCGATGCGCGGTCCGGCGAGCAAGAGTGGTGGCTTGTGGTCGAACAGGGTGTGGCAGACCTGTGCCGCGACGACCCGGGACGCGAACTTACCCTCGTCGTGGACTCCAGCGTGCGTGCATTGACCGAGGTGTGGACGGGCGACCGCACACCGAGGGAGGTGCTTCAGTCGCGAGAGCTGCGTATAGACGGCGCGGTGCAGGACGCGGAAAACCTGTGGCGCTGGCTTGGCACGAGTGCGTTCGCCGGTACCCGGAGCGCTGCCATCCGGCCTTTGTAACCCAATCTGCTTAAGTAATCTATTGACTGGTCCGGCCTCATCGCGGATGAATCCGCTCCTACAAGGTAGGCGGTGCGCAGTATCTGTAGGAGCGGATTCATCCGCGATCACGGGCGAAGCCCGTGCCATCCACCTCAGTGGCTGCGTCTAGCCGAATTCTGTCTCTCAAGAAGAGCTGAAAACACAAACAACGGTAGTTGAGTGGGCCGCATCGGCGGCCCAGGCCAATCGCAGACGCTCACTCCGCCGCCGATTGGCCTGCTTGCACCGTGCGGCGCAACACCGCTGCCGTTGCCGAGCGCGCTTCGACTTCATCCAGCAACGCCTCGACCAGTGCGAGGCTCATCTCCAGCGATTGCTCAGTTGCCCAGAGTAAACCGCGCACTTCTGCGTTGACCATGTCACACGCGTGGGCGTTGGTCTGGTAGGCGCTTTTGAGCAGGACGGAGGCGTGGATCAGGGCATCTTCGGATGAGACACCGGGGCGGACAGCGAACAGTGGATCGTGGCTGCCATTGCAGGAGCCGAAGGTGGTGCTGGTTTGGGTGGTTAAGGGTGGATCGGGAACGGGTTTTGTCATGGTGGTGCTCCTTCGTAGAAAGGATCCGCCACCGACTGCCGCCAAGCAGGGAAGGGTGACGGACTACGCAAGGTTGGCGGACCGGTACGAAGGAACCCGGCACTTCCGAAGAAGTCCATGCGCAGCCCGCCATAAAGCATCATCGCGGACACAAAAAAAGCGCCTGCGATGGTGAAATTGGGGCGCTTTGCGCCTTCGTGTCGGACCGCCAAGCCCGAGTCGCTGAATTTGCAGCGACTGGGGGAGGTTAACGGGATTGGGGTGGGGATTCAAGGGTCAATGGTTAATGGCGAATTTCGGCCAATACCAGCCAGTCGCATGCTTACATGACCGGCTAGAGCAGAACCTCGCTAGAAAGCGCAGCGGATTCGGATGCTGACGGACAGCAATAAGCATCCGGCTGGGCAAGGTACAGAAGGGCACTTAAGCCGTCGCCTACCCCGTCACCTCAGTAGAGATGGCGCAGGTCATGCTTGACCACCGCATCGACCACCAGGCTGGTGGCCTTACCCAACAGGCCCGTACCGTTCATGTGCTCGGACAGCATCTTGGAAAAGGCTGGAATCTGCCTTTCGTCCAGGTGTGTTGCGCGATCCCACAAACCCGCGGCCAGCAGTTCTGGGCAGTGCTGGAAGCGATAGCGCTCGACGTTCACGACGGTAGCGACCCGAGGTGGCTTGCCGTTGATTGCCAGTGGGGCGAGCAAGTTCGAGTCGTTGTTCAACCAGGCACGCCCGGCCACGGATAAAACCGTGTCGGCGCCGGGCTGAAGGAAGGACAGGCGCAAGGCGCCATCGACGAGGATATTGCTCAGGCTGCAGGCAACCTTGTTGCCGGGGCGTTCCGGTACCAGCAGAGTGTGGCGATCCAGTACCTGGACGAAACCAGCCGGGTCACCTCGTGGCGACATCTCGGTGGCGTCGGCCTGGCGCTGCGTGAGCATCAGCAGGTAGGGTGAGGCGGCGATAAAGGCCTGCGCTGGCTCGGACAAGGCCTGCCCTGTGTCAGCTAAAAAGGGCGTGGTGTACTCTCTGTCCCGCCAGAAATCGGCGCGTACCTTGGCTCGCGAACAGTGCAGGAACAGCGCCTCGGCGCGAAACTCCAACAGCTTTCCGGCCCGCAGAGAGCCCCGGCCATTGGCGCGCAGGCTGAAACCCACGCCGGGCAGGATGAAATACAGACTGCAGGCCATTTCCTCTATCGGCTGCTGTGAGATCGCTTTGTCTGCCGGCCAGGGCAGCAGGATGTCCTGGCCCTCGGCCCGTAACACTGGATGGTGGCGCAAATCGAGGTACTCGATATCTAACCGCGGGTCGGCGAAGCCGACGGCGCAAACCGTCGCTTGGCGGATCATCAGCAGGCAGTGCTCATCCAACCTGCGCTGCAGGCGTTTGTGCATCATTGCCGGTGGTGGCGGAATCAGTGCGCGCAAGGCGCTTAACGATTCGATTCTGTGCTCGGGCATAGCAGGTCTTCCTGTGCCATGGTCGTGTCGTCGATGCTAGGCAGTCCGATGACGGCTGGCCATGGCTCTGCGGTTCAACCTGCATGGCTTTTGGTTGCAACCTGCACTTGCACGGCCGACGGCTGGCCGCCGCTCTGCACCGTGCGTTAGAGTCGTTACCTAAGCAACTACCAAGAGCAAGCCCGATGGTCAGAAGTACCACCGTATCGGCCGTCGCAGTGCTGGATCTGCACGACCAGTTGCTGAATCTCGGCGTGGTCACTGCAACCCAGTTGCGGGAAGCCGGGGTGGAGGGTGCCAAACTTCTCGACCAGGGGGCTGCGGCATCGCCGATCCAGGAGCAGCGTGTCGACGAGACCCAGTTACTGGCGCTGTGGCAGTTCGCCGCGAACAACACCCAATTGCCGCATATCGGCCTGCTGATCGGGCAGACCTTCAACCCTGCCACGCATGGCGTGCTGGCTAGTTGGTTGTGCCAATGCAGTCGGGTGAGCGAGGCGCTGGAAGTGTTCCAGCGGCATATCGCGCTGATGAACCCTTCGGAGAGCTGGCAGTACAGTGAAACGGCAGATGCTCTGGTGCTGGAGATCACCTTCGCCTCCGGCAAAACCTACCCGCAGGCCGCCATCGAACGTAGCATGAGTGCAGTGCTGCGCTGGAGCCGGGAGATGACCGGCGTAGAGCTGCGGCCTCTGGCCTGCGAGTTCGCTTTCCCATCCCCGGCCTACCATGCGCACTATGTCGAGCTGTTCGGCAGCGAGCTGCGCTTCGACAGCGAGAGAAACAGCCTCCACCTGCCGCGCGATTTCCTGCAGCATCCCATTCTCGGCGCCCGCGACTACCTGCGACAGATGCTGGAGTCTCGTGCAAGGGCGACACTCGCGCAGCTGCAAGACGCAGATACGCTTGCCGGCACGGTGCGTCGCTTGATTCTCGCAAGCCTGCCCGAAGGCGTGAGCATCGAGCCAACCTGCCAGGCGTTGCACGTCAGTCGCACCACGCTCTACCGACGCTTGAAGGAAGAGGGCACCAGTTTCAGCGCGCTGGTGGCGGAGGTACGTCGCGAGTTGTCCGCGGAGCTGATTCGCCAGGGGCTGCCCGTGGCGACGGTCAGCGAGCGGCTGGGGTTCAGGGATACCAGCACTTTCCACCGTGCCTTCAAGCGCTGGTTCGACCGCCCTCCGGGAGCCTTTCGAGACTAGCAATGGGCTTGCCGCTTTCGGCGTCAATGGCGCGTTAGGCGAGGCGATTGAATTGCCCCTGAAAAGGTAGGTACCTGCGAACCTCAATGCAGGAGACTGGCCTGCTGCGAATCAGTCAGCTTCTGGCCGAAAACGGACGTTCCCCTTTTTAGAGCCAACGCCTGACTTGGCTGCGGTACTGCGTAAACTCTCCCCCGAAGAGGCTCGCAAGGGCCCGCTCCTCCGGCCCGATCTGGAAGAGGTTCATGTACATCACGAAGCCCAGCACGCCTAAGAGTGCCGGCGGCCAAGCGAGGAAGATTGACCAGGCTATCAGGGCAGTGGCAAAGCCTAAGTACATGGGGTTACGCGTATATCTATACACACCCGAGCTGACCAGAGCCGAAGCCGTTTCTGGCTTCAGCGGGTTGACCGTGGTGCGGGCTTGGCGGAAGGAAAGCAGGCCGGCAAGACAAATAGCTACGCCGGCTATCAACACAATCAGCGCCAGGCCAATGCGCCACCCGATAGTCAGATCCAGGGCTCCCGGAAGCTGTCGAGCAGCGCACCACATCAACAGGCCGAACAGGATAGCAACCAGCGGCGGAGGGATACGGTTGTCCATAATGAATTCCTGATAGATACGAACTTGCGACCAGAATGAAGCCTATAGCCACTACAGGGTCAAGCACCCTGCAGACTGTGGGGCAGGTAGCCCGTATCACCAAGATCAAAGCGGTGATAATTGCCACAATAAAAAACGCCCCGCAATCGCAGGGCGTCTTTCACAAAGCAACCTTCAATCCTCAGCGAATCCCCGCATTGCGCAACGCCGCCGGCGTAAAGTCCGCAAGCTTGGTCCTCCCACCATACTGCGGCGCCAGCTTCGACTCGTTGCTCATCGTAGCGACAACATACCGCCCAGCCAGAATGTCATAGAACCCCTGAGCCGCCGGTGCATTCAGCCCCTTGTCATAGTTGTTGTAGGTGTAGTTCTCACCCACCCGCCACAGCTGTCCACGGCCGTCATAGTGATCGACCTCGGCCAACACCCAGGTGTCCTCGTCAAAGTACATGTCGCGTTTGGCATAGATATGCCGCTGCCCGGATTTCAATGTTGCCTGCACGTGCCACACCCGGTGCAGCTCGTAGCGGGTCAGGTCCTGGTTGATGTGCCCGGGTTTGATGATGTCGGCGTACTTCAGGCTCGGCGATTGCAGCTTGTAGTTGTTGTAAGGAATGTACATCTCCTTCTTGCCCACCAGCTTCCAGTCGTAGCGGTCCGGCGAGCCGTTCATCATGTCGGCGTTGTCGGAGGTGCGCAGGCCGTCAGAAACCAGGCCCGGGGCGTCATAGGCCAGCTGTGGCGCACGGCGGACCCGGCGTTGACCGGCGTTGTAGGTCCAGGCTTTGCGTGGCTCGGTGACCTGGTCGATGGTTTCATGCGCCATCGATACGGTGCCGGCCAGGCGCGCCGGGGCGTTGACCGCGAAGATGTAGTAGTAAAGGATGTTTTTCGCTTCGTCCGGGTTCACGCCATCCATGTACTGCGGGAAGCTGTTCTGGTCATGGGTCTCGACGATCGAGTAGGCGCCATCGACCTGCGGCGAGGCCTGTACCGACCAGCGCTCGACGTTATCGCCACGGTAACGGGTGACAAAGTTCCAGTAGACCTCGACACCGCTCTTGGGGATCGGAAAGGCGTAGTAGCGCGAGCCGGCGAAGTTGCTCAGGCCGGTGCCGTCGTTGGCCAGCTGCACACTGGTGGCACTCTTTTTCGCCGCGTCATAGATGTGCTGCGCCGCCTGGGCGGTGCGGTGGGTCGGGTAGACCGGGATCTTGTAGGTGGTCGGGTAGCGCTTGAACATCGCCAGCTGACCCGGTGTGAGTTTGTCTTTGTACTGCTCGGCGTTGGCGGCGGTGATGGTGAACAGCGGCTTCTCACTGGCGAATGGGTCGGCGAGAAACCCTCGGCTGTCCACGGCTGCGGCACCGGCCTTGAGACCGCCGTTCCAGGCCGGGATGCTGCCGTCGGCGTTGCCTTCCTTTTGCGCGCCGAGCGGGGTCAGGGTGGTGCCCAGCTGCGCCGCTTCCTGTTCGCTGACGGCGGCCATGACGTTGCTGGCCAGCAACGAGAGCGCCAGGGCGCCGAAGGTGTTGATCATGCTTGCTTTCATGGATGTACCCTCTGTCGATTGCGGCTCAGAAGTTGACGCCGAAGCTGAGCGAGACGTAGTCACGGTCAGTGTTGGTGTTGAAGTGGCCGCCAAAGAAGTCCGTGTAACTCAGGCTTGCGGTGTAGTTGTTCATGTAGTCGGCATCCAGGCCGACGCTGATTGCCTTGTTGCCTTCCTCGAAGTTCGGGCCCCAGCCATCCACGTCATGGGACCAGGCAAGGTTCGGCGACAGGTTGATACCGGCAATGACGTTGGGGTAATCGAGCTTGGCGCGCATCCGGTAGCCCCACGAATCGGTGGTGTAGAAGCCGTGGCTGTTGCACTCCTTTTGCGGGTTGGTGGCAGTGGCGCAGACCGACGCGTTCTGGTTGCCGGGGAATTCGCCAGGACCAAACACCGGACTGCGACCGAAACGCACGTCGGTGCCATCGGCGCTGCCCAAACCGTTGATGCGGTTGTAGCCGACCTCACCGATCAGGGTCAGGCGGCTGGCCCCCCAGACTTGGTCGACAAAGTGCGTGGCCGTGACCTGGGCCTGCATCACCGGCATGCGTTTGTAGCCAGGCAAGTCGCCGCCCAGCGCCTGCGCGGTTTCACCGCTGGTGAATACCGGTGAGGTCTGGGTGCGCAGGTCGGTGTCGGTGGACTGCAGCGCCGCCAGGTTGAGGTCGGCGGTGTTGATCTGCAGCGGCATGTTCGGCCGGAAGCTGACTTCACCGCCGACCGACGTGGCCCCCAGGGTGGTCTGGAAGCTCACCCCGTACAGGCGGATGTCTTCCGGATAGTCGACCATGTAACGCGCCGAGCGCACTCGGTCGAACTGGTTCTGCACGGCAGCAATTTGCCTGGCTGCGGCGGGCAGGGCGGCCAGCTGGGCTGCGGTGATCGGCGCGGTGGTGGTCTGCTTGAAGCTCAGGAACGGCGAGCGGCTGTGGTAGTTCATGGCGTAGAAGCCGAACTCGGTGTCGTGCAGTTCCGGTACGAACCAGCGCAAGGCCACGCCGAACTGACCGCTGTCGCGTGGGTCGTTGTCTTCAAGGCGCGTCATGTAGACGTTGTCTACCACCGTGCCGCGCAGGATTTGCGCAGCGGTTGCGGTGTTGCTGGCCACTCCGGGTGCGAGGTCGGGGCCGGCGAACACCAGGCGGTCGTTGCAGCCCTGGGGCAGCGGGTCGGAGCCGAAGAAGGTACCGCAGTTGTCGACGACCGAGTTGTCCCATTCCAGCTGGTAGAAGGCTTCGGCGTTGAGGTTCTCGCTCAGGCCCTGGGAGATGTAGAACATGTTCACCGGCACCAGGCCTTCCTTGACCTCGGCACCCGGACGGCGCAGGGCAGCGACGTCAATCGGGTTGATGCTGTTGATCGAGTTGCCGATGAAGGTGCTTTCGCCCCAGCTCACCACCTGTTTGCCCAGGCGCACGTTGCCGGGCAGCTCACCCAGGTTGTAGTTGTGGTAGAGGAAGGCGTCGAGGAACTCGGCGCCGGAGGACTTGGCCAGGTCGTCGCGGCCACGGTCGTCGATGTCGTAGAACGGGCGGTGTTCGTCCTTGAGTTCGAAGTCGTACCAGTACTTGCCGCGCACGAAGACGCCGCTGTCGCCGTATTTCAATTCAAGGTCATGGACGCCCTTGAATATCTTCGAAAAGGTTTCGCCTTTCTTGAAGTTCTGGCGGTTGTCGTCCGCGGTACGGGTCGCCGATTCACCGCGCAGGCCCATGGTGTTGGCGGCGTTGATGAACTTCGGGTCCGGCCCGCGCACGGCCCAGCTGGAACCGATGGACAGTGACGAGTCGAACTGGCCTTCGATTTCGCCGATCTGGAAGTCGATGGCGTTGGCGCTGGCACAGCTCCCAAGACCGACGGCCAGGGCCAGCAGGTGAGGGCGGAATTCGATCTGCAGCGCGGCTGAGTGCGGCAGGCGTTTTGGGCTCATGTGTCTTGCGAAAGTCACGTGTTGGTTACCCCTGGATCTTGTTGTTGTTTGGGTGAACTGCGAGGAAACGCTAACGCCACTGCCAAAACTGCTTCCCCCTCCAGTGGGGGGGGACCCCTCTTGTCGCTGCCCCGGGTGCGCCTACCCGGCCGCAGCGCCCCCTCCACCGGGGGGGGCGTGGCGCTGAGCGAGTACGTGACCATCGATGAACGGTTTGCTGCGGTTGCCGCCCGAGGGTGGTGAATGCCGTGGGCCTTTTAACTGACCTGGGAGAAAGTGATGTCGCAGAAAGTATTTGTCGCCGGTGTTGGCATGATTCCGTTTGCCAAGCCTGGGCAGAGCGGGACCTACATCGAAATGGGTGCGCAAGCCATTCGTCAGGCGCTGCAGGACGCCGGGCTGGACTACCGCAAGGTGCAGCAGGCCTACGCCGGTTATGTCTACGGCGACTCTACCAGCGGCCAGTCGGCGCTCTATGAAGTGGGCCTCAGCGGTATTCCGGTGATCAACGTCAACAACAACTGCGGCAGCGGCTCTACCGCGCTGTTCCTGGCCCGCCAGGCAGTGGAAAGCGGCGCGGTGGATTGTGCCCTGGCTTTTGGCTTCGAGCAGATGCAACCCGGCGCGTTGAAATCCCACTGGCTGGATCGCCCGATCACCTACGGCAAGGGCCATGAAGTGGCCGATGCGATCTTCCCTGAAGGCCGCGAGATGCCTGACGCGCTGAAGTTCTTCGGCGGCGCCGGTCGCGAGCACATGGAAAAGTACGGCACCAAGATGGAAACCTTCGCGGCCATCCGCGCCAAGGCCAGCCGCCATGGCGCCAACAACCCGTTGTCGGTGTTCAAGAAGGTGATTACCACCGAAGAAGTGATGGCCGACCAGGTGATTTTCCCGGGCGTGATGACCCGTTTGATGGCCTGCCCGCCAACCTGCGGTGGTGCTGCGGCCATCGTCGTCTCCGAGCGCTTCGCCAAGCAGCATGGCCTGCGTACCGACGTGTGCATCCTGGCCCAGGCGCTGGTGACCGATCAGCCGGAAGCCTTCGAACCGCCGTCGCTGATCAGCATCGTCGGCGTCGGTATGACTCGCCAGGCCGCCGCTGAGGTCTACGAAAAAGCTGGTGTAGGTCCAGACGAAATCCGCGTCTGCGAACTGCACGACTGCTTCGCCCATAACGAACTACTGACCTACGAAGGCCTGGGCTTCTGCCCGGAAGGTGGCGCCGAGAAGTTCGTCATGGACGGTGACAACACCTACGGCGGCAAGGTGGTGATCAACCCGTCGGGCGGCCTGCTTTCCAAAGGCCATCCGCTGGGCGCTACCGGCCTCGCGCAATGCTACGAGCTGACCCATCAACTGCGCGGCACCGCCGACAAACGCCAGGTGGCGGACCTCAAGCACGCCCTGCAGCACAACCTGGGCCTGGGCGGCGCCGGCATCGTGACCCTCTTCGGCCGCGCCTGAAGAGAGTGCGCGCCCATCAGGGCGCGCGTTTTCACTGACTGACAGGATTACCTGACATGGCAGACAAGAGTCTGATCGGCCGTTCACTGGGTGTGACCACCTGTGAAGTTGAAAAGGGCCGCCTGCGCTTTTTCGCTAAGGCCATTGGCGAGACCGACCCGGTCTACATCGACGAAGCCGCAGCCCGGGCCGCTGGACATCGGTCGCTGCCGGTACCGCCGAGCTTTCTGATGTGCCTGGAAGCGGAAGGGCGCGACACCGACCATATCGTCGAGGACATTTTTGGCTTCGACCTGGGACGCATCCTCCATGCCGAGCAGGGCTTTGACTATCACGCCATGGCCTATGCCGGCGACGTGCTGACCTTCGCCACCGAGGTGCTCGACGTTTACCAGAAGAAAGGCGGGGCATTGACCTTCGTGGTGCAGCAAACCCGCGTCAGCAATCAGGACGGCCTGCACATCGCCGACATTCGTTCATCCCTGGTGCAGCGCTAAGGAGCCCGCCATGAACCCTAGCCAATGGCGCGACGTACAGGTCGGCTTCGAACTGCCGCCGCTGACCTTGCCCGCGGTCAACCGCACCACCCTGGCGCTGTATGCCGGTGCATCGGGCGACCACAACCAGGTGCACATCGACCTGGATTTCGCCCGTAAGGCGCGGCAACCCGACGTGTTCGCCCACGGCATGCTGTCGGTGGCCTACCTGGGGCGTCTGCTCACCGGGTGGGTGGCGCAGCAGCAGATCCGCAGCCTGTCCGTGCGTTTTACCGGCATCACCCAGCTCGGCCACATCCCTACCTGTAGCGCCAGGGTCACCGAGTGCTTCGAGGTCGACGGCGAACGCCGAGTACGCCTGGCAATCCGCTGCGCCAATCAATACGGCGACGACAAACTGGTTGGCGAAGCCGTTGTGGCGCTGACCTGAACCCTATAAAAACAAGGAATATCCCCATGAGCAAACTCACAGGCAAAGTTGCCCTGGTTACCGGCTCCGGCCGTGGCATCGGCCGCAGCGTGGCACTGAAACTCGCCGCCGATGGCGCGCGTGTCGTGGTCAACGATCTGGACGCCGGTCCCGCCGAGGAGGTGGTTGCCGAGATCCGCGCTGCGGGCGGCGACGCCGTTGCTTGCGTCGGCAGCGTCACGGCGGTCGATTTCGCCGACCGCTTCGTCAAGACCGCGGTCGACAACTACGGGGGCATTGACATCATTGTCAATAACGCCGGCTACACCTGGGACAACGTGATCCAGAAGATGAGCGACGAGCAGTGGTACGCCATTCTCGATTGCCACATCACTGCGCCGTTCCGGATTTTGCGCGCCGCGCAGCCCATCATCAGCGCCATGGCCAAGCAAGAGGCCGCTGAGGGGCGGGTGGTCAACCGTAAAGTGGTCAATGTGTCGTCGGTATCCGCCAGCGGCAACCCCGGCCAGGTCAACTATTCGACCGCCAAGGCCGGTGTGCTGGGCATGACCAAATGCCTGGCCAAGGAGTGGGGACGGATGAAGGTCAACGTCAACGCCGTTGCCTTCGGCCATATCGAAACCCGCCAGACCCAGCCGGTGGAAGGCGATCCGAACTTTATCAACATCGAAGGCCGCGAGATCAAGGTCGGTATCAGTCCGGCCATTGTCGAGCAGTCCAAGAGCATGATCCCGCTCGGCCGTCCGGGTACTACCGAGGAGGCTGCGGGCGCCGTGTACCTGTTCTGTATCCCTGAGTCGGACTACGTCAGTGGCCAGGTGCTGGTCTGCGGTGGCGGTCTGGGCAACGTATGAAGACTGCGGCGGGGCGCGCTGACGCTCCGCCACACTGGAGTGCATAGCGATGACTCAGGCATTTTCCGGCCAGCCCAAACGCCGGCTGCTGCATACCCGCCAGGTGGTCTGCAGCGGTTTTGAGCGTGATGACGGCCTGTTCGATATCGAGGGCCGTCTGCTCGATACCAAGGGTGTGGACACCGCCTTTCCCTATGGCACCATCCCGGCCAATGGCGTGCTGCATTACATGCGGGTGATCATGACGCTCGACCGCAACCTGGTGATCCAGCAGATCCAGGCGGTCTCTGAACACGCGCCGACGCCGGTGTGCGGCCAGATCAACCGCGCCTATGCGGCATTGGTGGGTATCAGCATCGGCCCCGGTTTCAAAAAGCGGGTCGCCGAACGGGTAGGGGGTGTGAAGGGTTGTACGCACCTCACCGAGCTGCTTGGGCCGATGGCAACCACCGCGATCCAGACCATGGCACCGCTGATGCGGCTAAAGCAGCGTCAGCGTGCCGCGCAAGATCCCGACTATGAGTTGCCAAAGCATTGGGTGATCGGCACCTGTCACGCCTACCACCCCGATGGCGATGCCGCCCGCCGTGCCAGTGAGTGGCAACCCATTGCTGACCCTGTTCAAGTCAGCTGACGACAAGGAGTTCCTGGCAGGCGCCCAAGGTCCCTGGCACGGGTTTCAATGGCCGTAGACATCAAACGAGAAGTAGCGGTTCTGGATGGTCGTGTATTCACCGCTCGCCCGGATCGCCGCTATCGCCTTGTTGAACTGGGCTGCCAACGGTTGATTGCCTTTGCGTACGGCAATACCGACACCTTCACCGAAATAGGCGGGATCGCGCAGTGGTTCGCCAGCAAAGGCGAAGCCTTTGCCGCTCTCGGTGTCGAGGAAGCCCAGTTGCACAGCGACGTCATCACCTTGAACCGCGTCCAGACGGCCGGCAATCAGGTCGAGGTAGGCTTCGTTGAGTGAGGCGTAGCGAACAATGTCGACCCCGACAGGGGCAAGCCTGTCGCTGGCGAACCTGTCGTGGGTACTGGCGCGCTGAACACCCAGGCGTTTACCTGAAAGCTGCGAATAGTCATTGCCCGGCGTAGCGCCGAGGCGCATCACCAGGCGGCTCGCGCTTTGGTAGTAACGGTCGGTGAAATCCACTGACTTCCTGCGCTCATCGGTGATGGACAGCGAGGACAGCACGGCATCCACTTTCTTGACCTTCAGCGCGGGGATCAAACCGTCGAACTCCTGTACGACCCACTGGCACTTCATCTGCATCTGCGCACAGAGGGCATTGCCAATGTCGTAGTCGAATCCCTGGATCTCTCCACTGGCGGATTTCGAGGCGAAGGGCGGGTAGGCCGTTTCGATACCGATACGCAAGGTTTCGGCGGCGCCGACAGCGCTGGAGAGGGCGATCAGGCTGGTGCAGAGCAGGACGGACAATTTGCAGTTCATGGCATCGCTCCGGGTAGTGTGCAGGGATGAGCGGACTCAGGTGCGGACGAACTCCAGTACGCAGCGGGAAATCTGCGCGTCCTGCACGGCAAGGCCGGTGAGGTCGACAAGCGTCACCTGATCTTCGTCGGTACGGCCGGGGATTCGGCCTGCCAGCAGGGCGCCGAGCTCACCGAGCTGCTGCGCATTGATCAGGCCCGCCTTGAGCGCGTGGGAGACCTCACCGTACTGGCTGCACTGGGAAAGGGAGTCGACAATGATCCGGTCGGCCGTGGCCACCAGTGCCGGATCAAGTTCCTGCTTGCCGGGCGTATCCGCGCCAACTGCGGTGATATGGGTGCCGGGTTGCAGCCACTCGGCCTTGAGCAGCGGCGTGCGCGAGGGTGTAGCGCAGACGATCAGGTTTGCCTCTCGTGCGACGTGCTCGGCTTGCTTGCAGGTGTGCACTTCAAACCCAAGCTCACTGGCGAAGCGTTGATAGGACTGCAGTTCCTTGTCACTGCGTCCCCACACGATTACACGGCGGCAGTCGCTGACCGGCATCAGTTGCTCCAGCTGCATGCGTGCCTGAACACCGGTGCCGAGGATGCCGATGGCCTTGACCTTGCGCGGGGCCAGCAGGCGCGCGGCGATGCGCCCGGCCAGCGCGGTGCGCATGCAGGTCAGCCAGCCCTGGTCCTGGAGCAGGGCCAGGGGTTGGCCGGTGTGCGCGGAGCACACCAGCATCAGTCCGTCGTTGCTGTCCAGGCCCTTGGCCGGGTTGTCGTAAAAGCCGGTGGACACCTTGACGGTGAAGGTATCGCTGCCCTCGACGAACGCGGTCTTGATGCAACAGTCACCGTTCGCGGCGTTAAAGGCCAGGGCTTGCACGGGCGGGACCTGCACCTTGCCATTGGAGAAGGCGATGAAGCCTTCCTCGATGCGTAGCGTCGCCAGCTCCAGGTCGAGCAGCGCGATGATCTGCTGTTTGTCGAGAATCTTCATTGCACCGCTCCAAGAAACTTCTCCAGGACAATGTTGCGACCGCAGAGCACCACGGCGACGCGCTTGCCACGGAATTCTGCAGCGAGTTTCTGCATGCCCGCCAGGGCAACACCTGCGGCGCCTTCAATGATCCAGCGTTCGTAGGTGGCGGTATCACGCATGGCCTGGCGGATTTCGGCTTCGCTGACCAATACGGTGCGGTCCAACAGACGCTGGCACAGGGGGAAGGTGATGCTATCGGGCTCTACGCCGCCAGCGGTGCCATCGGAGAGTGTGTCTTGCTCTTGCATTTCGATGATCTCGCCCACTTCCAGCGAGCGCTGCAGGGTGGGGGCGTTGGCCGGCCAGCAGCCGATGATCTCGATGGAAGGCTTGAGGTGGCGCAGTGCGGTGCCGATGCCGGAGATCATGCCACCGCCGCCGACGGCAACGAATACCGCATCCAGGTCGGGGAGCTGTTCAAACAACTCCATACCGATAGTGCCCTGGCCGGCGATGATCTCGGGGTCGTTGTAGGGAGAGATGAACGGCACGCCTTGCAGATGCGCCTGACGTGAAGCCTCCAGTTCCACGCTAAGGGGGTCGGTGTCCAGTGTCTCCACCGTGGCACCGAGCGCACGCATCGCGTCGAGTTTGTACGCGGAGGCGCTGCTTGCGGCATACACCGTAACCGGTACCCCGAGCATGCGTCCGGCCAGGCCAACCCCTTGGCCGTGATTGCCGGACGACGCTGCAATTACACCCCGCTTGCGTTGTTCTTCACTCAGCAGCCGCAGTTTGTTACTGGCGCCGCGGAACTTGAACGAGCCGGTGTGCTGCAGGTGTTCGCATTTGAGGTAAACCTCGCAACCGGCCTGTGCCGACAGCCGGGAGCTATGGGTAAGCGGCGTTACGGCCACTTGCGGGCGCAGGGCAATGTGGGCCTGACTGATGGCCTGGAACAGTCCGTTGAGGTAGTTGTCATCAATGCTCATGAGGCGATCCTAGGGTTAAAAGTGTTGGAGTAACTGGCCACCCATGCGGTGAGCCAAGGGAGAAGTACCGGCCAGCAGGGCCACACGCTGGCCGCTGCGAACCAGCTTGAACAACGGTTGGACGACGATGACGCCTTCTACATCGCTGCAGATGGGGATGCGCTCACTGCCCAGCGGCGCGTCGATGGGAACCAACTCGGCGATCAGCTCGCCACAGGCCACGCTGTCGCCCGGACGCTTTTTCCACACCAGCAGTCCATTGCCTGGCGCGGGCAGGTGACTGGCGCCTTCCAGCGGGTAGACCTGCACGGCATCAACGGGCATGGCCTCGTTATCGTCGAGCCGCACCAGGCCCTCGCTGGCCAGAAAGCGCAACAGCCCCAACGCGTCTTCGCGGGCAAGCTGGTCATCGACATCGGCCTGGCCGCGCAACTCGATACTGGCGGCGAAAGGCCTTGCCGTGGCATCGACAAAACCGTTTTCCACCAGCCAGTTCCACGGGCGGTTGCAGGACTCGTCGAAGGGGCGTCCACCGGCGCTCTCTTCGAGGAATACCACGCGCATACCCAGGCACGCGGCCAGGTTCACCGCCCGTTCACGCTGGGCGTAAGTGGAGTAGAGGTGCAGGACCCCGGCGGTGTCGCAGTGCAGGTCGAGCACCAGGTCGTGTTGCAGGGCATCGCGCAGTAACGCCTGGCGGGTGGCGCTGACCGCATCATGAACGGGCAGGGCCTCCAGCGCATTGCTCAGCAACTGCTGCGGACTTTGTGCCGAGGTGGATGCATTTGCCAGTTGAGCATCGAGCGCTGGAATCAGATCGGGGAAGTTGCGGTTGAAGTTTTCGCCGTTGGCCAGGTTGAAGCGGCCGGCCCAGCAACCGAACAGATTCTGCGTCAAGCCGACCGGGTTGGCGAAAGGCCGGATGACGATACGCCCGCGGATCCGGCCTTGTTCGTGCAGATCGCCAAGCAGCTCAAGCAGGTGCTGGATCACCAGTAACCCAGGGTGTTCGTCGGCGTGCAGGCCCGCCTGGATGTAAGCGCTGCGGGTGCTGCCTGCACCGCTGAATTCATGGCTGACAAGGCGTAGGGCAGTTCCTGGCCCCAAGGCGGGAAGCGCTGTTTCGTGAGTCTGGATGGGCATGTGCAAGTGTCCAGATGGCGTAGAATATTTATACACCGTAGACACATATTCCACGCATGGCAATCACTTTATTGCAGCGAATCGGTACGAACTGTTGCAACGCAGACGGCGAAATCCCGCAGCAAAGCGGGACTCGGGAGGAGGGAAATTACGAAGGGATCTAGGCGCCTGAAGCGTCGCGGGCAAGCTTTACGTACTTGTAAACCGTCGCCCGGCCCATGTTCAGGACATTGGCGACATAATCGTAAGCGCTTTTGCCGAGGAACGCGCCTTCGGCATGCAGGGCCTCGATAAGCGCGCGCTTGTGCTCACGATCGAGGCTGTTCAGGCTCAGGTTGTGCTCGCGCAGCCAGGCATGCAGAAAGGTATTGATGCGCTCCTGCCAATCGTCACGAAACAGCGCTTCGGGCTGCGGCAGCAAGCGGCTGGCCTGGAAGAACAGGTCGAGGGCTTCTTTGGCCTGTTCCAAAATGGAGAAGTTCAGGTTGATGCAGATCAGCGCCTCGGGCGTACCACTGTCGTCGAGCATCACGCTGCTGATCGAGCGGATCTTCTGACCGGTCCAGTTGAGCTTCTCGTAGGGTCCAAGGCTGAGCGAGTTGCCAAGGTCTGCGGGGAGCTCCTCGAGGGCGGAATCATCGCCGATCGTGCGTTTGGAAATGTTGTTGGCGATGTGAATGACCGTCTGCGAGCGCAGGTCATGGACCACCACCTCGGCATGCGGGAACAGCAGGGTCGCCATGCAGTCGGCCATGGTCTTGTAGTTGCTGAACCGAGGGTGATCCGCTTTGGCTCTGGAGGTCATTCGGGCTACCGGTAACGAGAAAACATCGATGCTACGCGACATCAACTTCAGGTAAAACCCTCGTTGCGGTTGCGACGACTGCCTGCGTTCCATTCTGCCCCGGCCCCCTCCATCGCAGGGGGGTAATACCCGGCTGTCCAGCGCATAACTCGAAGACCAACAACCACGACGAGTGTTGCGATGAAAATGAATTTCGCCCGTACCTTTGCCCAACTAGCCGTGCGCTATGGCGACCAGGAGGCATTGGTCAACATCGAGCGCCAGCGGCGCTACAGTTTTTCGGCGCTGCACCGGCTCACCAACCAGATCGTCAACATGATGCGCGAGAGGCTGCAGCTTGGGCGCGGCGACGCCTACCTGTGCATCCTGGAAAACGACAACCTGTCACTGCTGCACACCTGGACCGCACTCAAGGGCGAAGCCGCTGCGGCTTACGCCAATTACCGCGACTCGCGGGATGAGCACATTGCCCAGGTAGACCAGCTACGTCCGAAAGTGGTGTTTCTCGAGAATGCGCTGCTTGAGCGCTACCTCGGTCTGCTGCTGGCCCGCGGTGTCACCGTGGTTTGCATGGATCCGCCGACCATCACGCGCGAAGGCCTGCATGGATTTGATCAACTGCTGGAGGGCGTCGGCGACCACGACCCGGGTGTAGAGAGCGATCCGCGCGTGGACATCCTTGTCTATCGCTTCACCGGGGGTACGACCGGCAAGAGCAAGTGTGCGCAATACACCATGGACAACTGGCTGGCCTGTCGCGATGCCTTTTATGCCGAGAGCGAGCAGGCGTTCGATGCGGCAACGCGGCTGTTGCACATGGCGCCGATCAGCCATGGTTCGGGGCTAAGTGTGCTGGCGACACTGTTTCGTGGCGGTTGCACGCTCACCCAGAACCTGCCGGACCTGAGCCAATGGTGCCGCAACATTGCCGCCGAACGGGTCACTGTTGGTTCGCTGGTGCCGACCCTGCTGTACCGCCTGCTCGACCTCGAGGCGGCCAGCGACCACGACCTGTCCAGCCTACAGACGGTCTACTACGGCGCCGCGCCGATGAGCCCGAGCAAGCTCTGGCAGCTTCAGCAGCGCTTCGGCAACATTTTCCTGCAGATCTACGGTGCCACCGAGTGCCTGCAGGCGGTCGCTACGCTGGGCAAGGCCGATCACCTGCACGCGGGTGAAGATGGTCGCCTCGCTTCGGCGGGACGGGTGGCACCGGGTGTTGAGCTGATGATTGTCGACGCGGCAGGCGAGGAGGTCGCGGCCGGGGCCACGGGCGAGGTGTGGCTGCGCAGCCGGGCGACCATCGGCGGTTACCATGGCGATCCCGAGGCGAGCGTCAGCGAGTTCAGCAACGGCTTCTGGAAGTCGGGCGACCTGGGGTATGTCGATGCGCAAGGGTACTTGTTCATTGTCGACCGCAAGAAGGACATGATCATCACCGGCGGCTTCAACGTCTATGCGGTCGAGGTGGAGGCCGCGCTCAATGCCCATGCGGATGTGGCGATCTCGGCGGTGGTCGGCATTCCCCATGCGCAGTGGGGTGAGGCGGTGCATGCCGAGGTGGTGGCGAGGGCGGGTACGCAGCCGTCGGTGGAGGCGTTGATCGACTACGTCAAAGAGCGCTTGGGGCGATTCAAGGTGCCCAAGTCGCTGGTGTTGGTGAGCGAACTGCCGGTCAGTCCGGTCGGCAAGGTACTGCGCCGGCAGGTACGGGAAAAATACTGGAAGGACCAACGACGGAGTATTTCCTGAGTAACCGCCGACTGCGCCCGGACTGGCTGTAGGACCTTTGAGAAATGTCTGTAGTACTTTGAGAAACGTCTGATGGTTCTCCGGTTTGGCCGAGACCTATAGTTCGGCCGCCCTTTAGAGGCTCAAAAAACACATAAATGGAGTCGTCATGAAACAGTTTCTGAGCGCTGCCGTATTGGTCTCTGCTGCCGCCCTGGTCGGCGGTTGCACCAGCTACAACATCAGCCAGCCCGTCGCGCCGGTAGCCGGCGCGGTAACCACCGACCTCAAGGCTGACGTGGCGGTAGGCGAAAAGATCAGCGGCCAATCGAAAGTCAACATCCTGTTTGGTTTCCTCAAATTCGGTGGTGACAGCCAGTTCGCAGACGGTGTGGCCTATGGTGGTGAGGGCGGCTCGGGTCTGGGCCTGGCAGCCTTCGACCCGGTTTCCTCGGCCAAGGCTGCCGCAGCGTTCAAAGCAGTGAAAAGTAGCGATGCCGACCTGATTGTCGCGCCGCGCTATGAAGTGTCGGTTCAGGACTACTTCGTGTTCAAGACCGTCGACGTAAAAGTGACCGGTAACAAGGGCAGCATCAAAGATATTCGTTAAACCCCGCAGGGCTGGGTGCAATGCCCAGCCCGTCTCAGCATCACCATGCCTGCGACTCAGACTTCGTTGCAGACCCAGTGGCCAGTTGCCCGCCATTCAAATTTACGAACTGTCTCATTTTACCTGCTGGCGCACAGCTATAGGCTGGAGGACCGTTTTTCATGAATGCGAATGGACAGTGAACAGACGCATGGGGGAGCGCTTAACCCGAACCCGGTAGCCACGAGGTAGATCCATGAGCGAGGACGATGCATCGAAAACGTTACCCAGAGCAAAGTCGCCCACCGTGCTGTTGGTCGAAGATCATGTGTTCCAGCG
Source organism: Pseudomonas sp. GZD-222 (assembly GCF_049310525.1). Classification (NCBI taxonomy): domain Bacteria; kingdom Pseudomonadati; phylum Pseudomonadota; class Gammaproteobacteria; order Pseudomonadales; family Pseudomonadaceae; genus Pseudomonas; species Pseudomonas sp. GZD-222. The sequence continues at coordinate 37,380 of NZ_JBMOWO010000049.1, read as the reverse complement.
CGAATACGTAGCGCAACAACTGCGCGCAGACATCGCTGCTGAAGTAGAGTGTGCCTCAAACGGTATTCAGGCGTTGACCTTGTTGAAGGACAAGCGCTACGACCTGGTTATCTGTGACCTGGCCATGCCCGACATGGACGGCATCGTGTTTATCAAACGCCTGGCACAGCTGAACGAAAAACCCAATCTCGTCGTGCTGTCCTCGCAACCGGCCTCTCTCATTCAGTTGGTGGAGCGATTGGCGATTTCACTGGGATTCAAGCAACTGAGTGCCTTGGCCAAGCCGCTCAGCTCTGGCGAACTAAGTGCAACCCTGCGTCGTTTCGATAGCGCACGTAGTCAGATGGCAATGGCCAAGGATGACCGTGATGCATCGCCTATACCTTCTGGCTCTATCGAAATACTGGAAGGGCTGATCGGTAATCAATTCACCGCGTGGTATCAACCGCAGCATGATATCAACACCTCCCGGATCGTCGGGGTCGAGGTACTTGCGCGCTGGAATCATCCTTCCAGAGGCCTTCTATTACCTGGGCAATTCTTGAATACGATCATCGCCGCGGGCTGGATCAACCAACTGAACTCGATGCTCCTGGAAAAAGCGCTACGCGCCCAGGCCGCTTGGCGCGCGATGGGCTGGCCGCTGACCTTGTCGTTCAACATTCCTGTGTCACTGCTGTGCGAAGAGTCGCTTCCCGAGCGTTTGCTGAGCATTGTCGAGCAGTGTGGAGGCGACCCGGCAACACTGATGCTGGAGTTGACCGAGACCACCGAAACCGACGACTACAGTGACTACCTCGCAGGGGCTGCGCGGCTCAAGCTCAAAGGCTTCAAACTATCCATTGATGATTACGGCACTGGTTATTCATCGCTATTGAATTTGATGTCGATTCCCTTTGATGAAATCAAGATCGATCAGGTCTTTGTTCAGGGTGCACATAAAAGTCCGGTCGCCCAGGCGGCGCTTGAAAGCAGTATTTCCCTGGCCAGGCGGCTAAAGATGAAAGTGGTGGCGGAGGGGGTGGATGACCCTCAAGACCTGGCGTTACTTAAAGCGCTGGGCTGCAGCACCGTGCAAGGCTATCTGTTCAGCAAGCCGATGGCCGCCTCGGCGATGGAGCGGCTGTTACGGGAGAGAGGAAGCGGGCGCTGAGCGTATGCGGTGTTTGCCGAGAATATAAGAATCCTCCTATTTAAGGCGCTGGGCCAGGCGGATAGTATTGCCTGATGAACACGCACGCCTCACGTCTCCAGGATAATCTGATTTTAAAGCCGGAATTCGCTTATAAGCTGATTGTTTGTCTGTCGTTTGCGTTTGTGTTTGTCGTATTAGGCGCGGTAACGATGTTTTTTTATGCATTGGTGATGTCTGAAACCTCTGTGTATCGTAAGAATTTTAATAATGGCTACACGCAAAGTCGGGATTTCTTTGAGAAAAACGAGTTATTGCTTGCCGGCATGATCAAAGGGATCGAGTTTTTACCCGCATCGGCGGTGGCGGTTAAAACCCCGGACAGAAAGCATTTTCGTTTCGATTTCCCTCCGGTACTTGACGGGCGAAAAGGTAGTTTGGTCCTGTCTGCTCAGCTGCGCTGGGAGCTTCGCAAGTCGAATGTCAGTATTATTTACATGGACCGCGCAAGCGGGGCTGCACGCTATGTATTCAGGGCAGATACAGGTCAAAGTAACGCGCTAAATGACGTGTTCGAAAAGCTCAAGAATGTTGACTGGAAAAAAGAAACCGGTCATGGGCTACAGGTATTCGAGTTGGGCAGCGGTAGCGATAGTAAATTCTATCTGTTCGAACCTGTTTCGCCCCGACTGATGCCGAATGCCTGGCTCGGTATCGAGTTGCCGCATGCTCGCGTTCAGCAATCGTTGACGACCGAGATTAACGCGGCACCGGAATTGAAGATCAGTTACCTCATTCTGGATAAAAAACGCCAGGTGGTGAGCGGTGTTCCAGAACCGAACCTCAATGCGCGTAGTATGCGTATTTTTCTCGATGAATTGAGGGATGACGGTGATGGCTTCGAAAGTTACGCTGCCCCGGTCTTTAAAGTAGCGTTGAAAAAAGAGCTTGGCGGTGGCCAGCGCTGGATTGTTTATTATGCAAGTTACAGCAATTTGTTATGGCAGATGCGTTATTCTGTCGTGTTCGGTATTTTGTTTTTTATAGCGTCTATTCTTTCCGCCTGTATTCTCATTCGCTATGTACGGCGCACTGTATTTGTTCCTGCACAAGCGCAGGCGCTGCAACTTCTGGAGCGCGAGGCATTCAACCGGACCATGCTCGATCTGGCGCCGGTGGGCATCTGTGTGTTCAGCCGCGAAAGTGGGGCGCTATTGCTGCAGAGTGAAAGGGCGCGGGCCATGCTCGCCTCGTACGTCGAAGTGGATGGCTGTCGTGCAAGCTTGCGCGAGTTCTTCATGAGCATCCCCCTTGCAGAGGGTGAGACAACCCTGCGCACCGGCGTCACCACCTTCACCACCCCTGATCATACGCCACGCTACATTCATGTTTCGGTGGCAGAGCTGCACTACAACGACCAGCCCGTTCTGTTCTTTTCGTTTGTCGATGACAGCGAGCGCAGGCGCGCGGAGCTGCTGCTGGCCGCGGCCAAGGAAACCGCCGATGAGGCAAATGCGGCCAAATCAACGTTCCTGGCGATGATGAGTCACGAGATTCGCACGCCGTTGTACGGTGTACTGGGCACCCTGGAGCTGCTCGCCGGCACTACCTTGCAAGCGCAGCAGCGGGGCTACCTGAGTACCATTGAGCATTCCTCCAGTAACCTGTTGCACATCATTGATGACATTCTGGATTTTTCCAAAATAGAAGCCGGTCAGCTCATCCTGGAGCCCTGCGAGTTCAACCTGATTGAACTGGTTGAAGAGGTGGCGAAAAGTTTCATCTCTCTGGCGCGAAAAAAAGGCGTGGACCTGTATTGCTGCCTGCAACCGGACCTGCCGCTGCTGGTCGGGGATCGCAACCGCCTGCAGCAAGTGCTGGGTAATTTGCTTAGCAATGCGGTGAAGTTTACCGACAGCGGCAAAATCGTCATTCGAGCCGGTGGCAGCGAAAATGCTGCAGGTGGCATCGCCGTGTGGATACAGGTCTCGGATTCGGGTATCGGCATCGGCAAGGCGTCGCAGGACAAGCTGTTTGAACCCTTTATTCAAGCTGATGATTCGACCGCACGGCGCTACGGCGGCACCGGGTTGGGCCTGTCGATCTGCCGCAGGCTGGTGGCGTTGATGGGCGGTAGAATCGAACTGGTCAGTGAGGTGGGGCTGGGTAGCAGCTTCACTGTGTCGATTGAACTGCAAAGCCCCGGAAGGCCACAACCGATCAGCCTGGCCGGGCTGCCTACCATTCAGGTCTTTGCTGGCGCCAATGAACAAGGTGAAACCTTGCTCGCGTTAATTGAGCATGCAGGAGGGCAAGCGCAGCCCTTGGGGCAATTGCTGCCCGCATCGGCACACAACGATTTACTGCTGGTCAGTTGGCCGCATCGTCCAGAACCAGCGTTTGTCAGCAGGTTTGCAGCGGTTGTCTGGCTTGAGCCGCAAGAAGCGTCGATACCTGAGTGGCGCAATGATGGTTGGCATGTCAGCAGTCTGTGCCAACGCGGCATTCTGCACGCACTGCAACGGGCAGGCGGAAACACCCCCCTGGGGTTCGGATCGTCGTCTGTGTTTTTGCCCCCGGTGCTCAAGACCCTCCACGTGCTAGCGGTTGAAGATCATCCCATTAACCAGTTGGTGCTGACTGACCAGCTGCAGCAATTGGGCTGCCAGGTGACGATGACCTCGGATGGACGTGAAGCCTTGCAACGCTGGCAGCGGGGTGAGTCCTTCGATGTGGTCCTGACCGATGTGAACATGCCGGAGCTCGATGGTTATCAGTTGACCCGAAGGCTGCGTGCCGAGGGGCTCAAGGTACCGATTGTCGGCGTGACCGCCAATGCCCAGAGCGATGAAGGCGAGCGCTGCTTGCAGGCGGGGATGGATGGCTATCTGGTCAAGCCGTTTTCGCTGTCGGGGCTACGCGAGGCGTTGCAGGCCGTGGGTGCTGTTGCCGCAGTGGCAACGCCCAATGTCATTGCCAAACTCGACGAGATCAAGCCACAAATGCGAGCGTTGTTCATTGCGACCACCCAGCATGATTGGTTGGCAATGATGAACGCGGTAACACAAGGTAATGTTCCGGCAGTCTCCCAGTACGCGCATCGTATCAAAGGTGCCCTGGCAACCATCGGTGCAATGGACACAGCTGAATTTGTGCACCTTGAAGAAATCGCTACCTCTGATGATCTGTCACGGATTGACGACTGCCTGGGACGATTGAAGGAATACTTGAACCCTATACTGGAGGCGTCAACATGACCCTTAAGGTGGTGCTGGCTGACGATCATCCGATTGTTTTATTTGGGGTGCGTATGACCCTTGAGCGCGAGCCAGGCATTGAAGTCTGTGGGCAGGCGCACGATTCCACGGCACTTGCCGAGTTGATCGATGAAGTACAACCCGATGTGCTCATCAGTGACTTTTACATGCCGGGCGGCAAACATGGGGACGGCTTGACCCTGGTTTCGTTTGTCAAACGCCGTTATCCGCAGCTCAAGCTGATCATCCTGACCATGATGACCAACCCTTCAATATTGAAAAACATCGTTAATGCCGGTGCCGATGGCGTGCTGCTCAAGAGTGCAGGGCAGGGCAACCTGGTTGAAGCGATCCGAGCGGTTGTCCAGGGTAAAAAGTACATCGCTGCGGCAGTGATGAAACTGATCAATGAGGCCAAGGTCGAGAATCTGAACGCGCGCGGCAATCCGGAACAACGGGCACTGTCGAGTAAAGAGTCCGAGGTCCTGCGCCTGTTCGTGGGCGGACACACGGTGTCCGAGATCGCCAATATTCTCAACCGCAGCGTAAAGACCATCAGTCATCAGAAAATATCGGCGCAGCAAAAGCTGGGCATCGCCAACGATAAAGGTCTGTACGAATACGCGTTGCGCAACGGGCTGCTGTGAAGCCTGCACAGAACAGCACGTGCAGCGCCGAATCAGCTACAACGCAGGCGCGTGCATGCAGGCGGCCAGGTCCTCGAGGAACGCATGCAGGATCGGCGGTGGCGACACGCCGCGGCGGGTGATGAGATCGAACGGTGAGGTCAGGTCCAGCGCTGTGGCGCCCAGGCGCCGCATGTCGCCGGTCTTCACCCATTGCTCGGCAAAATGCACCGGAAGGAAACCGATGTAGGCCCCGGAAATGATCAGGATCGCTGCCGCCTCGATGTTCTCCACCGTGGCGGCGGCCTTGGTCATGCCCAATTGCTCCAGGTCGTACTCATGCATGTAGCCGCGTACGACGATACGACAGCTACGCACCTCCTCCAGCAGACGACCGTTCGACGCCTTGCTGGCATACAGCGGATGACGGCGACCGCAATACAATCCAAGCGCTTCGTTGTAGAGCGGCAGGTAGGACAGCCCCGGAACCCGCAGAGGGAAGTGACCGATGGCCAGGTGCAGCCGGCCGTCGAGCACGCGCTCTTCCAGTTCCGCCGGGGCGCCGATGTAGATGTGCAGGTGGGCGTCGTGGCCCCGCGAGACAAAGCGCTGGGTGGTGCGCGGTAGCGGTGAGTCGGGATCGGTCAGGGTCGAGTCGATGATGCCGAGGTTGAGCTTGCCGCTGATGTGCTGCTTGAGCACATCGGCGTCCATGCAGAAACTTTCCACCGCACCCAGCAGCCGCAGCGTCGCTTCATGGATGGCCACGCCTTGCTCGGTGAGGCGAAAGCCGCTGCGGCCACGCTGGCAAAGCTTGACCCCCAGGCGGGTCTCCAGGTGGGTCATCTGCTCGCTGATGGTCGATTGGCCGGCGTTCAGCGCGGCTTGCGCTGCGGAAAAGCCGCCACACCTGACGATGGTGGTGAACACCCTGAGAAGCTTCAGATCGACATCGTGGAGCTGGATCACCGTGGCCTCCCGTCCGGGCGTCACATCGCGGATGCTGATATGAACGTCCGGGCTACGTTTTTTTTCTAAAGCTAACCCTGAGCGTGGGTTGTCCGCAATGCCTGGTGTTGCGAATTGCCTCAAGGGGCTCCGAAGGTTCCTCCTGGTCGACAGATGCTGGTGCAGATACTTCGGATCCGGCGATGTATGCATCTGCACTTGCGCATTTTTCCCCTGCTGGCCTGCCTCCATAGTGGCTGCAACGGTGGTCGCGCAGTCGCCCCGTCTCCTGAACATAACAAGAATTGGAGAAACCCGAACATGGCAAAGCATGGTTACGAATCCGGCCGTCTGAACCTGCCCTTCGTGGGGCATTGCACCTTCGCCAAGTCGCCCATCTGTACCGACTGGAATGCCATTGATGCCGATGTCGCGATCCTCGGCGCGCCCAATGACATGGGCACCCAATGGCGTTCAGGTGCGCGTTTCGGACCACGCGGTATCCGCGAGGCATCGACACTGTTCTCCTTTGGCCACGCCGGTGCCTACGATTTCGAGGATGACGCCACTTACCTGACCGAAGACCAGGTGCGCATGGTCGATGTCGGTGATGCCGATATCGTCCACACCGACATGGCCACCAGTAACGCCAACATCGAGATGGCAGTGCGCCAGATCCTCGCTTCAGGCGCCATGCCGGTCGTACTGGGCGGCGATCACTCGATCCACGCGCCGGTGATCAAGGCGTTCGAGGGTCGCGGACCGATTCATATCGTGCATTTCGACGCTCACCTGGACTTTGTCGACGAACGCCATGGCGTGCGTTACGGCCATGGCAGCCCGTTGCGCCGTGCATCGGAGCTGGAGCACATCGTCGGCATGACCCAGATGGGCATCCGCAATGTGTCATCCTCCAATCGCGACGATTACGATGCCGCGCGCGATGCCGGTTCGCAGATCCTGTCTGTGCGCGATGTGCGTCGCCTGGGTTGCGAGGGCGTGCTGGCGAAAATTCCCGAAGGCCGCGACTACTACATCACCATCGACATCGACGGCTTTGACCCCTCCATCGCGCCAGGCACCGGAACGCCGAGCCATGGCGGTTTTGTCTACTACGAAGTACTGGAAATCATCCAGGCGCTGGCCAAGCGCAGCCAGGGCCGGATCGTCGGCATGGACCTGGTGGAAGTGGCCCCGGCCTACGACCACGCCGGCGTCACCTCGATCCTCGCCGCGCAACTGCTGATGAACAGCATCGGTTTCATCTTCCATGCACGCGCCCGTGCTCGCTGATCCGGAGAATTGACCGTGGACAACAAGGTAAAAGCCTACCTGCAGGCCTTCGGCGTTTCCGAAGCCACCCAGCGTTTTCTCTCCAAACCGCAGCGCATGTTCATCGGCGGGGCCTGGCTGCAAGCCAGCGATGGCGCCAGTGCCGAAGTGATCGAGCCGTACACCGAGGGCGTGCTTAGCAGCATTCCGATGGGCACCGCCGATGATCTGGACCGCGCGGTGCAAGCTGCCCGCGCACAGTTCGACGGTGGCCCCTGGAGCCAGCTCAAACCCCTGGAGCGCGAACGCCTGCTGCATCGTCTGGCGGACCTGATCGAGGCCAATGGCGACGAGCTGGCGCAGATCGAGTCCATCGACATGGGCAAGTCGGTGGTCCAGGCGCGTGCCGTGGATATCCAGGGCACCGTTGATACCTTGCGCTACTTTGCCGGCTGGGCCAGCAAGATTCACGGGCGCACCGTCGAACCCTCGCTGCCTGGCAACTACCTGGCCTACACCCGCAAGGAGCCGGTCGGTGTGGTGGGGGCAATCGTGCCGTGGAACTTTCCGCTGCAAACCATGGCCTGGAAACTCGGCGCCGCCCTGGCGACCGGCTGCACGGTGGTGGTCAAGCCGGCAGAGCTGACCTCGCTGTCAGCCCTGCGCTTCGCCGAGCTGGTTCAGGAGGCGGGTATTCCCGACGGTGTGTTGAACATCGTCACCGGGCGCGGCAGCGTGGTCGGCACGGCAATGTCCAGCCATCCGGGCATCGACAAGCTGAGCTTCACCGGCTCGACGCCTGTGGGCTGCTCGGTGGGCAAGTCGGCGATGGACCAGATGAAGCGCCTGACCCTCGAACTGGGTGGCAAGTCGCCGGTGATGGTGTTCGCCGATGCCGACATCGAGGCCGCGGCCATCGCCGTCGCCAACGGTGTGTTTTTCAACTCCGGGCAGGTCTGCGATGCCGGGACCCGCGCCTACATTGAACGCAGTGTCTATCCCCAGTTCCTGCAGGCGCTGGCCAAGTACACGGCAACCCTGAAAATCGCTCCCGGCCTGGATCCGGACTGTTTCATCAGCCCTATGGTCTCGCGTCAGCAACAGCAGCGGGTGCTGGATTACATCGCGCTGGGCAAGGCCGAAGGAGCCCGGCTGTATTACGGTGGCGAACTGCTTGAAGGCCCGGGTTTCTTCGTGCAACCGACGATCTTCGCCGACTGCGATAACAGCATGCGCATTGTCCGTGAAGAGATTTTCGGTCCGGTGCTGGTGACCATGCCCTTCGATAGCCAGGAGCAGGTTGTGGACCTGGCCAACGATTCGGCGTTCGGACTGGCTGCGGCGATCTACTCCAATGACCTGGGTCGGGTCCATGGCCTGATTCCACGCCTGCGCGCCGGCACCGTCTACGTCAATGCCCACAGTACGCTCGACCCGTCCATGCCGTTCGGTGGCTACAAGCAGTCGGGCTACGGCAAGGACATGGGTGCTGAACAGCTGGAGTTCTTGCTGGAAACCAAAGCGGTCTGGATCACCTTGCCCTGAGGTACAGGGCAACCTGCGCCGCTGACGGTTGGCGAGCGGCGCAGGTTTAGCGGATGCATCGAATTTCAATAACAAGAACCTATCGAGGTGATGCCCATGAACAGCCAAGTGGATGAAGCGCGTGCACAGGATCTGGAACGGCGCATACGCGCCTACGAAGAACTCGAGAGGAGGGCGCACTGGCCCGGTGCGTTGAGCGCGCGTGATGTCGTTGCGTTATCGCTGCTGACGCTGGTGATGGTCGCCGGTGCTTATTTGCTGGGAGGCCAACCATGAGCGCTTCCAGAGAGCAGGAGTTTCGCCTGAGCGCGGAACGTGGTGATACTCCCTTGCTGCCCAGCGAACGGGTCTGGGGTTTCTGGGGCTTTGCCTATGCCAACTCGGCGCTGGCCGTGGCGACCTGGGTGTTTCTGATTGGCGGCGCCACTGCGCTGTTTGTCGGGCCGTTGCAAGGTATCAGCGCGATCATCATCGGCAATATCATTGGCGTGATCCTGGCGGCGTCATCCACCTGTCTGCCGTGCGGCAAGTACGGCGTCGAGCAGTTCACGTTTCTGCGCAGCATGTTCGGTATCAATGGCAGCCGCCTGGTCTACATCCTTTCCGTGGTGGTGCTGACCATGGGCTGGCTGGCGGTGCTGGGGCTGATGTGCGGGCGGGCGCTGGACAACCTGGAAACCCTGGTGCACCAGCAACAGCCTGCGGCCGACGACTGGCTGGTGCCGGCCGGGGCATTGCTGGCCATCGTCCTCGCGGCGCTGGTGGCGATGCGCGGACCGGACATGATCCGCCGCCTGAGCGCAGTGATCGCACCCAGCCTGATCCTGATCATGCTGGCGCTGATGTACTTCATCTCCCAGCGCTTCAGCCTGAGCGAACTGCTGGCAATGCCGCCCCTGCAGCCGCCGTTCGCCGATCAACGCATCAACTACATGATTGCCGTGGAAATCAACATCGCTGCCGGTTTTTCCTGGTGGCCCTACATCGGCAACCTGTCACGCCTGTGCAGCAATCAACGCACGGCGTTCTGGCCCAACCTGGTGGGCGTGTTCGGCGCCGCCTCGCTGGGCGAGATCGTCAGCCTGTTTGCCGCCTCCACCCTGGGCAGCAGTGACCCTACCGCCTGGATGCGCCTGGCCGGTGGGGTGGGATTTGGTGTGGTGGCGTTGAGCTTCCTGGCGCTGGCCAACCTGACCGGCATGGTCAACATCCTCTACACCGCGGTGATCGGTCTGCGGCAACTGGCCGGAGAGCGCTTGCGCAGTGTGCGCTGGGGTGTGTTGATCGCGCTGTTCTGCGTGATTCCGATCGGTATCGTGCTGTGCTTCCCGGGTATCTACGATGGTTTCTTCATCTTCCTGGTGTGGACCTCGGCGCTCAACAGCGCTCTGGCAGGCATCGGCATCGCCGATTACTTCTTCCTGCGCCAGCAGCGCCTGAATCTGCGCCATCTGTATGCCGCGCAAGCGAACTCGCCACTGCGCTTCTGCAAAGGCTTCAACCCCGTTGCACTGCTGGCGCTGGTGGCGGGATTCGCCATCTACGTGGTGGTGTTCAACCCGCAGACGCTGGCCAATACCACCTTCTTCACTTTCGCCACTGCCTCACTGCCGTCCTGCCTGCTGGCGGGGCTGGTCCACTACGTGCTGACCCGCTTGCTGGCCACGCGTCTGGGCTGGGGCAGCTACCCAACAGGCAATGAACGCAACATCGAGGCTGCGGGCCTCAGCGCAAAGGACTAAAACCATGAACAAGCGATACGACTACATCATCATCGGTGCAGGCTCTGCTGGCTGCGTTCTGGCCAACCGCCTGAGTGAAGACGCCGGTACTTCGGTACTGGTCCTGGAGTTCGGTGGCAGTGACCGCAGCGTGTTGATCCAGATGCCCAGCGCGTTCTCTTTGCCGATGAACACCAAGAAGTACAACTGGCGCTACGAAACCGTCGCCGAACCGCATCTGGACGGTCGGCGCCTGCATTGCCCACGCGGCAAGGTGCTCGGCGGTTCATCCTCGATCAATGGCCTGGTCTATATCCGTGGTCATGCTTGCGACTTTGACGAATGGCAAAGCCTGGGTGCAAAGAACTGGGACTATCGTCACTGTCTGCCGTACTTCAAACGCGCCGAGACCTTCAAGTTCGGCGGTGATGATTACCGCGGCGGCGCTGGACCGCTGGCCACCAACAACGGCAACAACATGCAGAACCCGCTGTACGGCGCCTGGGTGGAAGCGGGTGCGCAGGCTGGCTACATCAAGACCGATGACTGCAATGGCTATATGCAGGAAGGCTTCGGCGCCATGCACATGACGGTGAAGGACGGCGTGCGTTGGTCCACCGCCAACGCCTACCTGCGCCCGGCGATGACCCGGCCGAACCTCACCGTCGTCACTCATGCCATGACCCGGCGCATCCTGCTCGATGGCAAGCGCGCGGTGGGCGTGGAATACGATGAGGGCGGCCAGACCCACAAGGTCTACTGCAACCGCGAGGTGCTGGTGTCTTCCGGCCCGATCGGCTCTCCACACTTGCTCCAGCGCTCGGGTATCGGTCCCGAGCCGGTGTTGAAAGCGGCCGGCATTGAAGTCCGTCACCACCTGCCAGGGGTTGGTGAAAACCTCCAGGACCATTCGGAAATCTACATCCAGTACGCCTGCAAGGAGCCGGTGACGCTGAACGGCAAGATGAACCTGTTGGGCAAGGCGCTGATCGGTCTGCGCTGGCTGCTGTTCAAGGATGGCCTGGGCGCCAGCAACCACTTCGAGGCGGGTGGGTTCATCCGCTCGGCCAAGGGCCTGCGCTGGCCGGACATCCAGTTTCACTTCCTGCCGGCGGCGATGCGCTACGACGGCGACAAACCGTTCAAGGGCCATGGTTTCATGGTGCTCACCGGGCCGAACAAGCCCAAGAGCCGTGGGCATGTGCGGGCGCTGTCGGCGGATCCCTACCAGCATCCGCAAATCCGCTTCAACTACCTGGAAAGCGAGGAGGACCGCGAGGGCTTCCGGCGCTGTGTGCGCCTGACGCGGGAGATCATCGCCCAGCCGGCCATGGACCGCTATCGCGGCGAAGAGCTGGCGCCAGGGCCACAGGTGCAGACCGATGAAGAGATCGATGCCTTCGTCCGGGCCAACATGGAAAGCACCATGCACCCCTGTGGCTCCTGCCGCATGGGCGAAGACGACATGGCCGTGGTCGACTCGGCGTTGCGCGTGCGGGGTTTGCAGGGGCTGCGGGTGATCGACTCTTCAGTGTTCCCCAGCGAGCCCAACGGCAACCTCAATGCGCCGACCATCATGCTCGCCGAACGCGCGGCGGACCTGGTGCGTGGGCGCGAGCCGCTGACGCCGGCCGATGTCCAGGTCGGCCTGGTCGATGGTTGGCAAGAAGAACAGCGCAGCCGCGCACCGCTGCGCAAGGTAGGCGCCTGACGATCCGGTGGGAGCGGCGGTGCGACGACTCGACTTGCCCCGCGATGCGATTCGTCAGACACATCGCTTCGCGGGGCAAGCCCGCTCCCACCGCTGCTCCCACCGGGGGTACCCAAGCGGTTTCGGAGTGAATGCGTTCCATTGGAGCGAAAACGTTACGGTAGCTGCGAGCGTAGGGTTTACGACGCTTCAGCGCTGATGAGCAGCTTGATTAACGGCTTTTTATGGAGTGACTTCATTACACCCAATAAATGCAACCCTGCATAAAACAACGACTTTTTCCTTGGCATAGACCTTGCTCTTTCATTGGAACTCCGCCAGCACTGGCTGAGGCGTTTGAACTTGTGACGTTATAAAAACAATTAAACTAGCAAGGTAAAGCCTAATGAAAAATTCGACGCTGGGTCCGCCTGACAGCGAAGCGCACGAACTCCAACGTAATCTCTCCAACCGCCACATCCAGTTGATTGCCATCGGCGGTGCTATTGGCACCGGCCTGTTCATGGGCTCTGGCAAGACCATCAGCCTCGCTGGCCCGTCAATCATATTCGTCTACATGATCATTGGTTTTATGTTGTTCTTTGTCATGCGGGCGATGGGCGAGTTGTTGCTGTCCAATCTCAAATACAAATCTTTTATCGACTTTTCCGCCGACCTGCTGGGACCCTGGGCAGGGTACTTCACCGGGTGGACCTATTGGTTCTGCTGGATTGTCACTGGCATTGCCGACGTTATTGCGATCTCCGCTTATTTACAGTTCTGGTTCCCGGATATTCCACTATGGTTGCCCGCACTCAGTTGTGTTGGCCTGCTGCTGTCGCTCAACCTGGTGACGGTGAAGATGTTCGGTGAACTGGAGTTCTGGTTCGCCATGATCAAAATCGTGGCCATCTGTGCGTTGGTCTGCACCGGGCTGTATATGGTGGTCGCGGCGTATCAGTCGCCCACTGGCAACACCGCGTCGCTGGCCAACCTGTGGAATGACGCAGGGATGTTCCCCCATGGTGCCATGGGCTTCTTCGCCGGTTTTCAGATCGCTGTTTTTGCCTTCGTCGGCATCGAACTGGTGGGCACCACCGCGGCAGAAACCAAGAACCCGGAACGCAATCTGCCGCGGGCAATCAATTCAATTCCGCTGCGCATTATCATCTTCTACGTGTTCGCGCTGATCGCCATCATGGCGGTGACGCCGTGGCGTGAGGTGGTTGCCAACAAGAGCCCGTTTGTCGAACTGTTTGTCCTCGCCGGCCTGCCGGCAGCCGCAGGGATCATCAATTTCGTGGTGCTCACTTCTGCCGCGTCTTCGGCCAACAGTGGTGTGTTTTCAACCAGCCGCATGCTGTATGGCCTGGCGCTGGATGGCGATGCGCCCGGCAAGTTTGCGGCGTTGTCCAAGCGGGCGGTGCCCTCCAATGGCTTGATCTTCTCGTGTATCTGCTTGCTGGCCGGGGCGGTGGTCATTTACCTGGTGCCGAACATGCTCGATGCCTTCACCTTGATCACCACGGTGTCGGCAATCCTGTTCATGTTTGTCTGGTCGATGATCCTGCTGTCGTACCTGGCGTATCGCAAACACCGCGACACCTTGCATCGCGCCTCGAAATACAAGATGCCAGGTGGCATCACCATGGCCTGGGCCTGCCTGGCGTTCTTCGCGTTCATCATTGCCCTCCTGGCCCTGGAAGAAGACACCCGTAAGGCGTTGTACCTGGTACCGGCCTGGTTTGTAGTGCTCGGTCTGTCTTATCGCTCGCTGCGCCAGAAAAGGCTGCAGGGCGTGCAGTTGTCATACGACGCGGACTGATCGTCAGGTTCACGCGTTTGTTCAGGGGGGGACCGCACAGGCTGTGCTGTCCCCCCGTAGTCTTTTTGCCAGGGAGGAAACCGCGATGCGCATTCATGTCACCTTCATCGACCGCGTTGGCATTACCCAGGAGATCCTGGCGTTGCTCGGCGCGCGCAACCTCAACCTGGACGCGGTGGAAATGATCCCGCCCAATGTCTACATCGACGCACCGGCGCTGTCACAAGCCGTGCTCGAAGAGCTTCACGATGCACTGTTGCGGGTGATCGGTGTGCAGGCGGTGGAGCTTGTGGATTTTCTGCCCGGCCAGCGTCGGCACCTGCAGTTGGAGGCGCTGCTCGCAGCAATGAGTGATCCGGTACTGGCGGTGGACCCTGGCGGCCATGTGCTGCTGGCCAACCCTACGCTGGTCAGTCTGGTTGGTCGCGAACCGGCAGGTGAACCGCTGTCCCGACTGTTCGCCCAGCCGGACCTGGCGCAGACCCTGATCGACAAGGGCTTTCGCCTGCCCATGTGCGAGGTGAGTTTCCAGGGCCAGGCCTTGTTGCTGGAAGCCACGCCCATCAGCGGCGGGGCCGACGCCCTGGTGGGCGGCCTGCTCACGCTCTATCCGCCGAGCCGCATTGGCGAGCGCCTGGCGTCTCTGCTGCATGACCATGCCGAAGGCTTGCAGACGTTGTTGGGCGAGTCGGCGGCGCTCAAGGATCTCAAGGTGCGCCTGCACAAAGTCGCCAGTCTCGATGCGCCGATTCTGATTCAGGGCGAAACCGGCACCGGCAAAGAGTTGGTGGCCCGTGCCTGCCATGCCCTGAGCGTACGCCGCGATGCGTCTTTCCTGGCGCTGAACTGCGCCGCACTGCCAGAGAGCCTGGCCGAGAGCGAGCTGTTCGGATACGCCGCCGGTGCTTTCACCGGCGCCCAGCGCGGCGGCAAGCCGGGCCTGCTGGAGCTGGCGGATGGTGGCACGGTGTTTCTCGATGAAGTGGGCGAGATGTCGCCGTACCTGCAGGCCAAGCTCCTGCGCTTTCTCAGTGACGGCAGTTTTCGTCGCGTCGGCGGTGGTGCTGAGGTACGGGTGAATGTGCGGGTGGTCTGTGCCACGCACCGCAACCTGGAAAACATGGTGCTCGAAGGCAGCTTTCGCGAGGACCTCTATTACCGCCTCAACGTGCTCAACCTGATGGTGCCGCCGCTGCGCGAGCGCGGGCAGGACATTCTCCTGCTTGCCGAGCATTTCCTGCGCCAGGCCTGCGCGCAGA
This sequence comes from Pseudomonas sp. GZD-222, assembly GCF_049310525.1. Taxonomy (NCBI): domain Bacteria; kingdom Pseudomonadati; phylum Pseudomonadota; class Gammaproteobacteria; order Pseudomonadales; family Pseudomonadaceae; genus Pseudomonas; species Pseudomonas sp. GZD-222. The sequence goes on along the minus strand of NZ_JBMOWO010000049.1, from coordinate 22,105 downwards.
TCCAGCGCTCGCCGTGCCGGCTGGCGCTGGCGACCCAGCCGTTGCTGCTGGGCAATCGTTGGGCCGGCAACGTGCGCCAATTGCAGAACGTGATTTTCCGCGCGGCGGCCATCAGCGAAGGGGAAGTAATCGATTGCGATGACCTTGAGCTGGCCGGCACGGCGCTGGGCAGCCAGCAGGCCGGGGCAGCGGAAGTCATCAGCCTGGAAGCGGCAGTGCAGGGCTTCGAAAAATCCCTGCTGGAGAAATTCTACGCCACCTATCCCTCCACCCGGCAACTGGCGGCGCGCCTGCAAACTTCTCACACCGCGATCGGCCAGCGCTTGCGCAAATACGGCATCGCCAATCGCTCCTCGTAGGCTGGTGGTTCGATTGCGCTCCACTGGAGTGATTTTGCTCCAGTCGGGCCAAGGCCAGGTTTCATTGGTCGGCACCCTGTAGGGGCGTTCCCTGGCGCGCAGTTCGGAGCGATTTCGTTCCGCTGCAGAGTTCACTAATGTTTTTGAATGATCGCGTAAGTATTTAATTAATAAAAATATTAAGTAGTTGGCATTGGCCTTGCTCTAGTACTTGTCAGTCCTGCACCGGGACCCTGATAACAAGAGGAAGATCCATGAGCATTTTGCGTTTTACGCCTGAACATGAATGGCTGCGTCTGGAAGCGAATGGCGAACTGACCGTCGGCATCAGCACCTTCGCCCAGCAAGCCCTTGGTGATGTGGTGTTCGTGCAATTGCCCGAGCTGGGCCGCTACGGGGAAGGTGATGAAGTCGCGGTGTTGGAGTCGGTGAAAGCGGCCAGCAACATCAGCATGCCGCTGACGGGGGAAGTGGTGGCGGTCAACCAGGCCTTGGCGGATGACCCCGAGCTGGTCAATGCATCGCCCATGCAGGACGGTTGGTTCTTCCGTATTCAGGCGAGCAACGCGGTGGATCTCGACACCCTGATGGACCAGGACGGTTACGACCGCTTCCTGGCCGACCACGCCTGAGCGCAGGTGCCGACATGAGCAGAGCACAGATCCCGTTGGACACCGACAATGAGTTCATCGCCCGTCACATTGGCCCGCGCGCGGACGATATCGAGCGCATGCTGGCGCTGACCGGCCACGACTCCCTCGAGGCCCTGATCGACAGCGTCATCCCCGACAGCATCAAAGGTACCAGCGTGCTCGAACTGTCCAAGGGGCAGGGCGAGGCCGAGGCGCTGGCCGCAATCAGAGCCATTGCGGCGAAGAATCAGCTGTTTTGCAACCATATCGGCCAAGGCTATTTCCCTTGTCATACACCCACGCCGATCCTGCGTAATCTCCTGGAAAACCCGGCCTGGTACACGGCATACACGCCGTACCAGCCGGAGATTTCCCAGGGGCGCCTGGAAGCGCTGTTGAATTTCCAGACCCTGATCAGCGACTTGACCGGTATGCAGATCGCCAACGCCTCGTTGCTCGATGAAGCCACTGCTGGCGCCGAGGCCATGACCTTCTGCAAGCGTCTGGCAAGCAACAAGGCAGCGGCGTTCTTCGTCTCCCGCCAGTGCCATCCGCAAACCCTCGATGTCCTGCGTACCCGTGCCGAACCCTTGGGAATCGAGGTGGTTATTGGCGACGAGTCCCGGCTGATGGAGGAGGGCGTAGACGGCTATTTCGGCCTGCTTCTGCAATATCCGGCCAGCACCGGCGACATCGCCGACCATCGCGCCCTGGTGCAGCGCGTCCACGATGCCGGTGGCTTGGTAGCGGTTGCGACTGACCTTCTGGCCTTGACCCTGTTGATACCGCCGGGTGAATGGGGGGCGGACGTAGTACTGGGGAGCGCCCAACGCTTTGGCGTACCCCTGGGGTTTGGCGGCCCCCATGCCGCCTTTTTTGCGACCCGCGATGCATTCAAGCGTGACATGCCCGGGCGTCTGGTCGGGTTGTCCATCGATCGCTTCGGCAAGCCGGCCCTGCGCCTGGCCATGCAGACCCGTGAGCAACACATTCGCCGCGAAAAGGCCACCAGCAACATCTGCACCGCGCAGGTGCTGCTGGCCAATATCGCCAGCATGTATGCGGTCTACCACGGTCCTGACGGGCTGGCGCAGATCGCCCGCCGTGTGCATCGCCTGACCGCGATTCTGGTGCAGGGGCTGCGGCAACTCGGGCACCAGGTCGAACAGGAGCACTTCTTCGATACCGTCACTGTCGTGACCGCACAGCCAGTGGCCGAGGTGCTGGCCAAGGCCAATGACGCACGCCTCAACCTGCGTGTGATTGATGACGTGCGTGTCGGCCTGTCGCTGGATGAGACCTGTGAACAGGCCAGTGTCGAGGCCCTGTGGCAGGTCTTTGCAGCGCCAGACCAATCAATCCCGGACTTCGCCACCCTGGCCGCCAGCACCGGCGATTGCCTGCCGTCGCCGTTGTTGCGCAGCACCGCGTTCCTGCAGCATGAAGTGTTCAATCGCTATCACTGTGAAACCGAGCTGATGCGCTACCTGCGCCGCCTGGCCGACAAGGACCTGGCCCTGGACCGCTGCATGATCGCGCTGGGCTCGTGCACCATGAAGCTCAACGCCGCCAGTGAAATGATACCGATCACCTGGCCGGAGTTTGGCGCCTTGCATCCCTTCGCCCCGGCCGAGCAATCGCTGGGCTACCGGCAACTGACCGACGAGCTGGAAGCCATGCTCTGTGCGGCCACCGGCTATGACGCCATGTCACTGCAGCCCAATGCCGGCTCCCAGGGTGAATACGCGGGCCTGCTGGCGATTCGTGCTTACCATGCCAGCCGCGGCGAGGCGCAGCGTGATGTGTGCCTGATCCCGTCTTCGGCCCATGGCACCAACCCGGCCACGGCACAGATGGCCGGTATGCGCGTGGTGGTGGTCAAGTGTGACGAGCGTGGCAACGTCGATGTCGCGGACCTGAACAGCAAGGCCGAGCAACACCGGGACAACCTGGCCGCGCTGATGATCACCTATCCCTCGACCCATGGTGTGTTCGAGGACGGCATTACGCGTATTTGCGACATCATCCATGCCCATGGCGGCCAGGTGTACCTGGACGGCGCCAACATGAATGCCATGGTCGGCCTCTGTGCGCCGGGCAAGTTCGGTGGTGATGTGTCACACCTGAACCTGCACAAGACCTTCTGCATCCCGCACGGTGGAGGCGGTCCGGGCGTCGGCCCGATCGGCGTCAAGGCCCACCTGGCGCCGTTCCTGCCAGGTCACGGGCACTTGGCGCGCAAGCAAGGCGCGGTGTGTGCCGCACCGTATGGCAGCGCCAGCATCCTGCCGATTACCTGGATGTACATGCGCATGATGGGCGGGGAAGGGCTCAAGCGTGCCTCGCAGCTGGCCATTCTGAGTGCCAACTACATCGCCCGGCGTCTGGAGGAGCACTACCCGGTGCTCTATAGCGGTGACAACGGCCTGGTCGCCCACGAGTGCATTCTCGATCTGCGCCCGCTCAAGGACAGCAGCGGCATCAGCGTCGAAGACGTGGCCAAGCGCCTGATCGACTTCGGCTTTCACGCGCCGACCATGTCCTTCCCGGTGGCCGGCACCTTGATGGTCGAGCCGACCGAGAGTGAGTCCAAGGAGGAGCTGGACCGCTTCTGCGACGCGATGATCTGCATTCGCGAGGAAATCCGAGCGGTGGAGAACGGCAGCCTGGACAAGCTCGACAACCCGCTGAAGAACGCGCCGCATACCGCGCGCGAGCTGGTCGGCGAATGGCCTCATCGCTATAGCCGTGAGCTGGCAGTTTACCCGCTGGACGCGTTGCGCGAGGGCAAGTACTGGCCACCGGTGGGCCGTGTAGACAATGTCTATGGCGACCGCAACCTGGCCTGCGCCTGCCCACCGCTGTCGATTTATCAAGACGCCTGATTGCTGTGAGTGGGAGCTGTTTTCATTTGCTTGAACACTAATAACAAGGAAAGCCACCATGTTCCATAAAAGCCTGACCCTCTCCGATTTCGACCCTGCGCTGTCCGCCGCCATCCGCCGCGAGGCGCAACGCCAGGAAGATCATATCGAGCTGATCGCTTCGGAAAACTACACCAGCCCGCAGGTGATGCAGGCCCAGGGCAGCGAACTGACCAACAAGTACGCTGAAGGTTACCCGGGCAAGCGCTACTACGGCGGGTGTGAGTACGTGGATGTGGTAGAACAGTTGGCGATCGACCGCGCCAAACAATTGTTTGGCGCAGGTTATGCCAACGTTCAGCCGCATTCTGGCTCACAGGCCAATGCCGCAGTCTACCTGGCCTTGCTGCAGGCCGGCGAGACGATTCTGGGCATGAGCCTGGCCCACGGCGGTCACTTGACCCACGGCGCCAAGGTCAGTTCGTCCGGTAAGTTGTATAACGCGGTGCAGTACGGCATCGACGCCAACGGCCTGATCGACTACGACGAAGTCGAACGCCTGGCCGTCGAGCACAAGCCGAAAATGATTGTTGCGGGCTTCTCCGCCTACTCGAAAACCCTGGATTTCCCGCGCTTTCGTGCTATTGCCGACAAGGTCGGGGCGTATCTGTTTGTCGACATGGCCCATGTCGCCGGCCTGGTCGCGGCGGGCTTGTACCCCGACCCGTTGCCCTACGCCGATGTCGTTACCACCACGACCCACAAGACTCTGCGCGGCCCACGCGGTGGTCTGATTCTGGCCAAGGCCGATCCGGAGCTGGAGAAAAAACTCAATTCGGCAGTGTTCCCGGGTGGGCAGGGCGGGCCGTTGATGCACGTGATCGCCGCCAAGGCCGTGTGTTTCAAGGAAGCCCTGGAACCTGGCTTCAAGGAGTACCAGTTCCAGGTCATCAAGAACGCCCAGGCCATGGCGGAAGTCTTCAAGCAGCGTGGTTACGACGTGGTCTCCGGTGGCACCGACAACCACCTGTTCCTGGTCAGCCTGATTCGCCAGGGCATCACCGGCAAGGACGCCGATGCGGCATTGGGCCGTGCGCATATCACGGTGAACAAAAATGCCGTGCCCAACGATCCGCAGTCGCCATTCGTGACTTCCGGCTTGCGCATCGGTACCCCTGCGGTCACCACCCGCGGTTTTCAGGTGCCGGAGTGCCGCGCGCTGGCGACCTGGATCTGCGACATCCTCGACCATATCGGCGATGCCGATGTTGAAGCCCAGGTGGCCAGACAGGTAGCGGAGTTGTGTGCCCTGTTCCCGGTGTATCCGGCCTGATCCCTGGATTCGCTTAGGCCCTGGCGCTGACCGAGGTCAACGCCAGCGGCGCACTGACGCGAGCATCATCGAATTTCAGGAGCCATTCATGTCCACCGAACTGCTGCAAAAAACGCCATTGCGCGAACCGCTGCAAACCGGCGTGAAGCTGCGCGGCGCCGAGAAGGTCGCGCGTATCCCGGTGAAAATCCTGCCCACCGAAGAGGTGCCACGCAAGCCAGACTGGATCCGCGTCGACATCCCCACCTCGCCGGAAGTGGCGCAGGTCAAGGCACTGCTGCGCAAGCACAACCTGCACAGTGTCTGCGAGGAAGCCTCGTGCCCGAACCTGGGCGAGTGTTTCTCCGGGGGTACGGCGACTTTCATGATCATGGGCGATATCTGCACCCGGCGTTGTCCGTTCTGCGATGTCGGTCACGGTCGGCCACGCCCGCTGGATGCCGATGAACCGAAGAACCTGGCGATTGCGATTGCTGACCTGCGGTTGAAGTACGTGGTGATCACCTCGGTCGATCGTGACGACCTGCGCGATGGCGGTGCCCAGCATTTTGTCGATTGCCTGCGTGAGATCCGCCGGTTGTCGCCGGGGGTTCAGCTCGAAACCCTGGTGCCGGACTATCGTGGGCGTATGGAGGTAGCGCTGGCGATTACCGAGCAGGAACCGCCGGATGTGTTCAACCACAACCTGGAAACCGTGCCGCGTTTGTACAAGGCTGCGCGCCCGGGGTCGGATTTCGACTGGTCGCTGGATCTGCTGGAACGCTTCAAACAGCGCGTGCCGGGGGTGCCAACCAAGTCCGGATTGATGCTCGGGCTGGGCGAAACCGATGCGGAAGTGATCGAGGTGATGCAGCAGATGCGCGCGCATCAGGTCGATATGTTGACCTTGGGGCAGTACCTGCAACCTTCGCGCAGCCATCTGCCGGTGCAACGTTTCGTGCACCCGGACAGCTTTGCCTGGTTTGCCGAACAAGCGTTGCAGATGGGCTTCAAGAATGTAGCTTCCGGGCCTCTGGTGCGTTCTTCTTACCATGCCGACAAACAGGTGGACGCGGTGCGCGGAGCCGGCCCTTCACTCAACGGCTGAGCACAGGGCTGGTTTACACCGGCTTGCCAAGCTGCCGCAGCTTTTTGTACAGCGTGGTCCTGGAAATACCCAACTGGCTGGCGGTGGCGGAGATGTTGCCGGCGTTGGCTTGCAACGTCAGTTCGACGGTTCGCAGCACGCTGTCCTGTAATGCGCTGCCGCTTTCCAGCTCACCTTCAGCCTGGATATCCGCGGGCAGATGCTCAAGGAGAATAATCGGCTCGCCACTGGCCAGCGCTGCGGCCAGGCGCAGGGTCTGCTCCAGTTGGCGGATATTGCCCGGCCAGGCTTGCCGGTGCAGCGCCTGTAATGCCTTGTGTTCCAGGGGCGGCGCGTTGTAGCGCTGACGCAGGCGGTCGATCAAGGTTGTCAGGTCCTGACGCTCACGCAGTGTCGGTAAGCGGACTTGCAGACCATTGAGGCGGTAATAGAGGTCTTCGCGAAAGACTTTTTCCAGCATGCGTTGCTGCAGGTCGCAGTGGGTCGCACTGATCACCCGTACATCCAGCTTGCGCCTTGTGGTGCTGCCCAGCCGGGTGATTTCACGTTCCTGCAGCACCCGTAGCAGCCGGGTTTGCAGGGCCGCCGGCATATCGCCGATTTCATCGAGCAGCAGCGTGCCGCCATGGGCCGCTTCCAGCTGGCCGCTGGCGCCGCCTTTGCGCGCGCCGGTGAAGGTGCCCTCCACATAGCCGAACAGCTCGGCTTCGATCAGGCTTTCCGGAATGGCTGAACAGTTGATCGCAACGAACGGGGCCTGGGCGTTCCAGTGGTCATGCAAGGCACGGGCGAAAACTTCTTTGCCCGTTCCGGTTTCACCCTGCAGCAGAATCGGGATGCCTGCAGCGAATGCTTTGTGGGCGCTGTCCAGCTGACGATTGAGCTGAACGTCTGCGCCCAGTGGCGACACTTGCAGGGGCGGGGAGAAGAGGTGCTGCGCGGTTGACTCTCGACCTTGCTCGATCACCTGCGCGTACAAGCGCGAACCGTCGTTGAGGGTCAACTGTTGCGGCACTCGATGCAGGTCGACAGCGCCATTTGCTTCAAACAGATGGTCCAGGCGCTTGCCGACCGGGCGGAACTGTTCCAGTCCCAACAACCGCTGGGCGGCACGATTGGCGTTCTGGATGCGTCCCGCCGCGTCAACGGCCAGCAGACCTTGCAAAGGGGTGCCCAACAGCCGTGGGTCGTGCTGCAGCGACAGGATCTGGCAATTGCCGAGCGTGGCGAACAGGCGATTTTCCACGGCCATCGCTGCATGGCTCAACTGTTCCAGTACCGCTCCGGCCTGACGGTCGCCGATGCCGGTGATGTCCAGGGCGCCAATCACTTCGCCTTGCAGGCCGCGGATAGGCACGCTTACGCAAAAGAAATGCTCGAAGTCACTGAGGTAGTGCTGGTTGCCGATCAGTACCATCGGCACCTCTTCAGCCAGGGTGCAACTGGGCGCGGTGGTACCGATGTCGGCTTCCTGGATACGCCGGCCGACTTGCAACGGCAGCAACGGGCCGGCCAGCGTGCGCGCCTGGCGGGCGTGGACAATGACGCCCTGCGGGTTGATGCAGAACACCGCCCATGACGCGCCACCGATCTGCTGCCAGAGCCGGTCGATTTCCGGTTGCACGCAGTGCGCTAGCTGCTGGTCCGCTTCATCCAGCGGCAGCAGGCCATCATCCGCGTCTGCCCGCCAGGGTTGCCAAGGCAACAGGCCGGCCTCGCGTGAGCGCGCCCAGGAGAGGGCGATGCTGCTTGGCAGGAGGTTGGAGGGCAGGGCAACCCCTTCGGCAAATTGCTGGCGGGCAATGCTCAGGTATTGCTGGTTGTGCAGTGTATGGGCATCCATCGAGGCACCTTTGCATGGGCCGGAGTCGCGCCGTCGGCAGTTGAAGGCTGACCACGGCACGCTTTGATTTATACCTTCGTCCAAGCGAGGTCAAGGTCAAAACAACACGCCAGCACGCCCAAGAGGTGTCGGGAAGATAGTAGGCACGAAGGGATTCCTGCTGGTTGCTATTGGGCGGAACGCCGGAGCGCAGTGCGCTCCGGGGCTGTCACTCAGTTGCCGATGCGAATGACCGGTTTGAGGGTGATGCCTTTTTCGCTGTCCTCGGCGGCCTGGTTGATGTCCTCGAAGCTGTAGAACTTCACCAGCTTGTCGAAGGGGAAGCGCCCTTGCAGGTAGTGCGACACCAGCTCGGGAATGAACTTCTGCGGCACGCTGTCACCTTCAACGATACCGCGGATGGTCTTGCCGCCCAGGAGCAGGTCGTTGACGTCGAACTCGGCGCTGGTACCCAGCGCCGGTGCCCCGACCACCCCCAGGCTGCCGCGGCTGCCCAGGGCGTCGACGGCCTGACGCAATACCGCCGGGCGACCGGTGGACTCCAGGGCGAAGTTGACGCCACCGCCAGTGATGTCGCGGATGACGGCCACGGGATCGGCTTCCAGACTGTTGACCACATGGGTGGCGCCTAGCTCCAGCGCCAGGGCCAGGCGCGAAGGCACGACATCGACGGCAATGATCGTTGTAGCCCCCGCCACGCGCGCGGCGAGCACAGCACTCAGGCCTACCGCGCCGCCACCGAAGGCGGCAAAGCTGCTGCCCGGGGTAACCTTGAGTGAATTGATCACCGCACCGGCACCCGTCTGGATGCCGCAGCCTAGCGGCCCCAGCAGCTCCAGCGGAGCATCACGGCTGACTTTCACCGCGTTGTTCTCGCGGCTTATGGCCAGTGTGGCAAAGGACGACTGGGCAAAGAAGTGATCGTGCAGGCGCGCGCCGTCCTGGTCCTGCAGGGCACTTTCACCTTGTGGGTCGGCTCCGCTGAAGTTACGCCCGAAAAAGTCCTGGCAGTAGGCCGTGTGGCCACTTCCACAGGACAGGCAATGACCGCAATGGCCGTAGCTCATCACCACGTGGTCACCGACTACCAGGCCTTTGACCAGCGGGCCGACGGCTTCGACCACGCCTGCGCCTTCATGCCCCAGTACCGCCGGCAACGGCACGGGGTAAAACTGATCGCGCACGATCATGTCGGTGTGGCACATGCCGGTGGCGACAATTCGCACCAGCACTTCATCGCCTCGGGGGCTGCGGATCTGTGCGGCTTCGAGGACAAAGGGAGCACCTTTGCCTCGGGTAACGGCAGCTGTAATCGGACGGTAGGCAGTTGTAGTCATTACTATTTTCTCCAGAGTTTACAGCGGGTAGGCCGGCGCATCGCTTTTGACGGTCAGCCACTGCCATTGCGTGAACTCTTCCCAGTTGGCCGGGCCGCCGATGCTGGCGCCATTACCGGAGGCACCGACGCCACCGAACGGGTTGATGACCTCGTCGTTAACGGTCTGGTCATTGATGTGCAGCAGGCCGACACGCAGGCGCTCGCCGAGCTTGAGGGCACGGCCGACATCCCGAGAGAGCACGGCCGCAGACAAGCCGTACTCGGTGTCGTTGGCCAGTGCGATAGCCTCTTCGTCGGTGTCGAACGGCACGACCACAGCCACCGGGGCAAAGATTTCTTCGTTGAAGGCCGGGTTGTCGCGGGTAACGCCACTGAGCACCGTCGGCGCGAAGAACAAGCCGTCATAGCCGCCGCCAGCGTCCAGCCTGGCGCCGGCTTGCTGCGCCGCTTGCACCACGCGGTGGGCATGGTCTCGCTGCTGAGCGTTGATCAGCGGGCCCAGGTCTACATTGGTTGTGGCCGGGTCGCCGACAGTCAGGCTCTTGGCCTTCGCTACCAGCCTCTCTAGAAAGCGCTCGTAGATGCCGCGTTGCACCAGCAGGCGGCCGGTGGACATGCAGATCTGGCCCTGGTGCAGATACACCCCCCAGGTGGCATTGGCCAGCGCCAGGTCGAGATCAGCATCATCGAGGACAATCAGCGAATTCTTGCCGCCCAGTTCCAGTGAGACCTTTTTCAGGTGACGTCCCGCCGCTTCGCCGACCTTGCGTCCGGCGCCGGTTGAACCGGTGAACTGGATCATCGCCACGTGAGGATCACTGGTCAGCGCCGCACCGGCCTCGGCGCCCCCCGGTAGAACATGCAGCAGACCGGCAGGAAGGCCGGCCAGTTCGAACAGGCGGGCGATCACGAAGCCGCCACACACTGCCGTGCGCGGGTCGGGCTTGAGTACCACGGCGTTACCGGTGGCCAGCGCCGGCGCGACCGCGCGGATGGCCAGGTACAGCGGGAAGTTGAAGGGCGAGATCACGCCCACCACACCCAGTGGACGGCGGCGTGCAAGGCTCAGGCGGCCTGAAGTCGAAGGCAACACCTCGCCCTGGCTGCGCGAGGGCAGGCCGGCGCTTTCGTGCAGGACCTTGATACTGAGGGTGGTTTCGAAGGCGGCTTTGGCGCGGGTCGAGCCGCTTTCGCGCACCAGCCAGTCGACGATGGCGTCGAAGTGTTGTTCGGCAACCTGCGCGGCGTTACGCAACACGGCTGAGCGTTCGTCGTAGGGCTGCTGGTACCAGGCGCTCTGCGCAGCGCTGGCGGCATTGGCCGATGCCGCCACTTGTGCGGCATCGGCGTTGCCGATGTGGCCCAGCAGGTTGTCGGTGGCCGGTTCCACTACCGGGCTGACGGCGACCGCGCCTGCCTCCCAGGTGCCGGTGAACAGCAGGTTGGTCCACAGGTGTGCGGGTAAAAAATCGGCAGGCAAGGATGTGCTATTCATCGGGTATATCCCTCGTTTTTTGATCTTCTGAATCGGGGCTAGCCTTCATCGGCTGCAATGTGAAGGCTATTGCAGAGGTCGTGCCAGCTTCTGGCGAGGCGGGGACAGCGGAATTTGCGGTGTTATAAAGGGAGGCGCTGTCCAGTTTCTGGACAGCAGCTGGGAGGGCAGTGATCAGTATCTGGACAAGGGTGACATCGAGGCAGCGCGTTAAGCTTTTTCCAGTACCGCCAGATAGGACTGGATATCCACCTCATCAAGTTGTTCGCGCTGGAGGAACTGCTCGCCGTACTCGCGATACACGCCACTCACGAGAAACACGCGGAACAGCTCGGCATCGATATGCTGGTCACGGGCCATGAAACTGAGGATCTGCAGCGATTCGGACAGCGTTTTCGCCGGTTTGTAAGGGCGATCCGCTGCGCTCAGAGCCTCAAAGATATCGGCGATGGCGATCACCCGGTCGGCAATGCTCATGTCGTCTTTACTCAACCGGCGCGGGTAACCGGTGCCGTCCATTTTCTCGTGGTGGTTGCCGGCAATGCTCGGCACCCGTTTGAGGTTGCGCGGTAGCGGCAAGGTGTTGAGCATGATGATGGTCTGCACGATGTGCTCGTTGATCTTGAAGCGCTCTTCCTCGGTCAGGGTGCCGCGGCGGATGCCGAGGTTGTACAGCTCGCCGAAGTTGTAGGCCTGGGCCGGCAAGCGCATGTCGAAACCCCAGCGGTTACGCGGATCGTGCTTGTCCACCGGCGGCTTGCGCTCGCCCCAGGGCACCAGGTGATCGACACGGTCGGCGAGCAGCCGCTCTTCGGCCGGCAAGGTCGGCACCGGCACCTGTGCCAGGCGCTCGGCCTCGTCGCGGGACAGGCCCAGGCGGTTGTCGAAATGCCGTAGCCAGCGGCGCTCACCGATCTGCTTGAGGCGTTCGACATCCTCATCGCGCATGAACTCGCCACCGATGTTGGCATTAGCGACGAAGGCGAATTCATCCTCATACTGCGCCAGACGGTGCTTGAGGATGAGTTGCAGCGCCTGCGGGTCGTCGCCTGCGGCCACGCCTTGCCAGTAGTCCAGCTCGGCATCGCGCCAGAGTACCTCGAAGCGGGTGCGGACCTCATGGATGCGGTTGTACAGGGTCTCCAGCTTGGTCGCCTTGTCGACCACGTGTTCGGGGCTGGTGACCTTGCCGCAGTCGTGCAGCCAGGCAGCGATCCTGAACTCATAGCGTTCCATCTCGCTCATGCTGTACTGCGCATAAGGACCGCTTTGCGCGGCGATGACCTTGTCGATGAGCATTTCGGCCAGTTGCGGAACCCGCTGACAGTGGCCGCCGGTGTACGGACTCTTGGCATCCGTGGCGTCGGCCAGGAGCTTGATGATGGCGTCCAGCAGGCGTTGCTGGGATTCGATCAGCTGGCGTGTCTCGATAGCCACGGCCGCTGCCCCCGACAATTCCTGGACAAAGCGGCGGAACGGTTGCTGGACTCCACCCGCCTGCTGCTGTTCAGGCCCCAGCTGCAACACCAGAATGCCCAGGCGTTGCTCGCTACGGTCATTCAAGGCAACTGCCAGGTACTGCGCCGGGCTCTCTAGCGCCTGCGCCACGGCGGCATCCAGGTCGGCACCACGGTCAGCCGCGAGGTTCAGCTCGGCGGGATACTGGTCATTGCGACAGTGCGCCGCCAGGCGCAAGGCATCGCTCTCATCCGCCTGCAGATAGACAGCTGCGCTGCTGACCGCAGTGGCGTCGACCATCTGCCTGAGCACGCCATCGAGCAGGTTGTCCAGGTGGGTTTCACGGTTGAGGGTGAGGGTGATGGCCTGGAAATTGTTGATGGTGCGTGACATGCCGCCCAGCACTTTGCTGAGCTCGCGCACCTCGGTGATCCGCGATTCGACCCCCACCGTCTGGCTGAAGTCGAAGTTGGCCAGTGCGCGTACCTGATGGGTCAGCGCCTGCAAGGGACGACCGATGCGCCGGGCCAGAGGCCAGCCCACCAGCAAAAACAGGGTAATCAACACGCTGGCCCACACGGCCTGTTCCACCAGCACCCGCCGCGCGCCCATTAGTAGCTCGCTGGCAGGGACGGCGATCAGCACGTGCAGGTCGTGTTCGGCAAAGGTCGACAGGGGCACACGCATGCCATACCAGTCCTGGCCGCCTGCCTGATAGCGCACCGGCTCCTGGCCCTGGTGGTTGCTGGCGGACAGCCAGTTGAGGCTGTCCACGCCCAGCTCATCCAGGCGCGACAATCGCAGTGCTTCACCCTCTGTGACCACAACCCGCTGCAGGTCCTGATAGATGATCACGCTGCCTGAACTATCGACCACTGCCATCTCGGTGCCGGGTGTCATGCGCAGGTCTTCCACTTCGCCGCCCAGATCATTGACCGATGCGTCCATGCCCAGCACGGCGGCGTTGTCGATGCTGCGCTGTGAGGCGGTCAAGCCGATCTCGTGGGTGGTGAAGAACACATAGGGGTTGGTCAGTTCCGTTTTCGCCGAGCCCATGCCGGCTGCGAACCACGGCCGGGTGCGCGGATCGAAGCGGTAATCGGCTTTTTCCAGGTTTTTGAGCAGGACTAACTGCGGGTCATAAAAGCGCCACTCGCCGAAAGGCTGACCGCTGGCGGTGAGACTGATGCTCTGCACCAGGTACGCCGAGCCCGGCGGCGCTTGCAGTTGCTGCTTTACCCTGTCATTGCGCAGGACCCGCACCAGCAAAAACTCACCATTCCGATACCCGACATACACCGCACTGAGCATCGGGTTGGCGTTCAGGGTGGCGACCAGCAAGGGTAAACGATCGAGGCGCTGTGCCAGGGTAGCGGCCTGGGAGATGGGGTCATAGGCCAGCAGGCGGATTGAACTGAGTACCGGATCGATCAGGCGCTGGGCGCGTTCGTTGATGGTACGGCTGAGCTGATGCGCGGAGTCCGCAGTGGCGGCCACCAGCGACTGCTCGATACCGCGATAACCCTGGTATGCCAGCACTCCACCCAGTACCAGGGTACTGAGCATGATCGCCAAGGCGATGAGCAGCTGCAGGGAAAACCCGCGACCGGGGCAGTTCATGGCGGAGGTCCTTGCGTGGCACGCGTGATGATAACGGCTGCTCGTTTACGCACTCGCCAGCACTGCGGGGCGTGCGTTCGCTAATGCTAGTCCAGCTCCTGTCCGGGCGCACGGTCGTGAAGCGCTGGGGTGGGGTGGGGGCCACCCCATCTACGTGAGTGGGGGAGTGAGCCGGTGGTTGTCGGTAGGCTGTTGGCAGCACACATTCGAGGGACAGAGAATGACCGCGGCAAAAGGACCACCCCCAACGAAACGTGGTAAAAGCGCCAAACAAGGCCGAACTCACCTGACCGGCATGCCGTTACTACGCCGAGCGGGGCGCCCTGACCGCGATGCCCGCGCGTTTCTACGCATACTGAACCTGGCCACCCGCCTGCGCCCGGTCGAACAGTACTCGCTGCGCGAGCTGCGTGAAGTCTGGCGTCTGACGGCCCTGGCCCTGAGCCAACAGCCGCCGGTGGCGACGGTAACCGAGGTGGTCATCAACGGCCCGGGCGGGCCAATCGAACTGCGCATTTTTACCCCGGAGCATGCCGATCAAGCGCTGCCAGCCTTCCTCTGGTTCCATGGTGGCGGATTTGTCGTCGGTGGCCTGGATACCGCTGAATCGATCTGCCGCAGCGCGACCTTTCACGCCGACTGCATCAGCATTGCAGTGCGCTACCGACTGGCGCCGGAGCATGACCTGGCGGCCGGGCGCGAAGATTGCCTGGCCGCGCTGCGCTGGGTGGCCGAGCAGGGGGCAACGCTGGGGGTCGACACCACGCGCCTGGCCATTGGCGGCGATTCGGCCGGAGGCAACCTGTGTGCGGCGGTAGCCCAGGCCGCACAGCGCCAGGGTGGAACGGCGCTGTGCTTACAGGTACTGGCCTATCCTGCGACCGATCTGGTGCAGGAGTTTCCTTCCTTCGTCGAAAACGCCGAAGGCTTCATGATCACCGACACGCTGCTGGCACAGATCAAACACACCGTCGCTGGCTCGTTTGCCACCCTCGACCCTGAGGACCCGTGGCTGTCGCCGCGCCGCCGCGAGGATTTGCGTGGCCTGCCTCCTGCGGTGGTCATCAGCGCAGGTTTCGACCCTATCCGTGACGACGGCCTGGACTACGCCGAACGCTTGCGTGCAGCCGAGGTGCCGGTAGAGCTGCTGCACTATGCCGGGCAGTTCCACGGCTTTCTCAATTTCGACGCCGTTATCGGTGCTGGCCGCGATGCCCTGCAGCGTATCGGCGATGCTCTGGTTGCAGCTTTTGGCGGCGAATCCATCCGCAACCGCACGGTGGAGATCAGCGACGCCGAGCCCGATCGGTCATCGAACCTTTGCGCAATGACGGGCGAGCTGACAACCGCGGGGCTGATGACCTGGGTCGCAACCGAGCGCTGGACCGGCACGCTATTGCGCCAGCTGTCGCCGCTGGCCGCTGGCACCACCCGCGTGTTGCTCCAACCCTTGTGCCTGCCCGTGACCCTGATGCGCCGCCGCCTTGTCGCTCGGCTTGACCAACGAGTCGCCTACCAGACCTACCCAAAAACCTGACGCTGACCAAGGAGTACTGCCGTGGGAATACTTGATCCGTTCCAGATGTGGCGTGACACCATCTCGTTGATAGAAGGCGAAGTCAACGCGCTGGCGTCGCGCAAGATGGAGGCACCCGAGTTCGCTCAGGCGGCCAACCAGTTTTCCAAAGTTTCCCTGGGCATGCAGCATGTGTTCGAGCGTTCTTTGGCAGGTGTCTTGCGCCGCCTTGAGCTACCCAGCCGAGCTGAAGTCGATGCCCTGGCCAGCGCCGTGCAGCGCATCGAAGACAAGCTGGATCAATTGCTTCCCACCCCCGTCAAGCCTGCTCTGATACCTCGACCGACACGTACCCGTCGCCCGTCGCCACCGCCCAGCAGTGCAAAAGTTGTGTCGAAATCCGCGAAAGGAACCCTTAAACCGGCCACCAAGCCTGCGTCCAGAGAGGAGTGAATGATGGCTTCAACTCACCCAGGCCGGGGGCAGACCCACGGCCTCACCGATCGGCTATGCACTGAAGTCCAACGGATGATCAAGCGCCGCCTCAAGGGGCTGGAGTACCTCGGTTCGCCGGGACCTGCGGTTGGCACGACACCCAGGACCTTGCTGCACCGACGCGGCACGCTGAGCCTGTATCGTTATCAGGCGACCTGTAAAGACGTGTACCGGGTGCCGTTGCTGTTGGTCATGGCGACCACCAACAAGGCCTATATCTTTGACCTTGCCGAGCGCCAGAGCCTGATCGAGTTTCTCCTCGGCCGTGGTTACGACATCTACGTCATGGACTGGAATGCGCCGACCCGGGCCGAGCGGCAGTTGCGGATCGAGGACTACGTGCTCGACTTCATTCCCGACTGCATTGCCCGGGTGCAGGCCGACACCGGCGTCGAAGAAGTCACCCTGGCCGGTTACTGCATGGGCGGCGTGCTCTCCACTATTTATGCCGCACTGCATGCCGAGGGGCCGCTGAAGAACCTGGTGTGCTTTACCACCCCGGTGGACTGGTCGCAGATGAGCTGGTCGCGCGGAATCGCCAACCAACGCTTTTTCGAGGTTGATTGGCTGGTGGACAGCCTGGGCATCATCCCCGGCGAGTTGATCATGAACGCGATAGACCTGCAGCGTCCGGCAGGCCGCATCGCCGGGCAACTGCGGCTGTGGGACAACCTGTGGAACGACGCCTACGTGCGCCAGCACCGGATGATGATGCGCTGGGGCCGCGATACCTTGCCGCTGGCCGGCGAATACTACCGGCAGATCATCAAGCAACTGATGTGGAACAACGGCCTGCATCAGGGCAGCTTGCGCATAGCCGGCCAAGCGGTGGAGCTGGCGAAGATCAAGGTGCCCTTGCTGCATATCATCGCCGAGCACGACACCCTGGTGCCGCCAGGCTGCGCCCAGCCGCTGGTGGCGTCCGTCGGCTCGCTGGACAAGCAGGAGATCGTCCTGCCCGGTGGCCATGTCAGCCTGGTGGCCGGGCCGGCCGCGAAGAAGCGCATGTGGCCGGCGCTGGATGAGTGGCTGGGGCAGCGTTCGCTGTAAAGCGCGTGGTTATTGAGCCGGCTTGGGGGCACCTTTGCCGGACTTTTCTTCAACCAGTTTGTACGCCACGTAGTACTTGTAGATGTTGCCGACATAATCCACGGTTTCCCGGCCCACCACCTGCGCGGCCGCCTGTTCGACATTGCCGAACCAGATGTTCTGGTCCAGCCCGGACTTTTGCGCCAATGCACGAAACTTGCGCAGGTTGCCGGGGCCGGCGTTGTAAGCGGCAAAGGTCATCAGGGTACGGTTCATCTGCGTCAACTGCGGATCATTCAGGTACTTGTCCGCGAGCAAACGCATGTACTTGCTCCCGGCCTCGATGTTGCGATCGGCGCTCTTGTCGATGTTGAGAATGCCGACGTTAGGATCCTTGGCGGTGGTGGGCAGTAGTTGCATCACCCCCACGGCGCCTCTGGGGCTGCGGGCCTGCTGGTCGAGCTGCGACTCCTGAAAACCCTGGGCCATGAGCATCAGGTGATCAAAGCCGTAGGTGTTGGCGTGGCGCGAGAAGAGGGTGAGCAACTCCTGAAACTTTTTCATTTCGGCTTCGGAGGTGGCATTGAGCACACGCTTGCTGCTGTTGGTGACGTACTTGGTGCGCAGGCTGTTGCCAAATGCGGTGCCGACCTTGTGGGTTTTCACGAAGGCGGCCAGTTGCTGTTTCAGTTCCGGGCTTCCCTGGCGGATTGCCCAGGCAAACTCTGAGTTTTCATGCAGGAAAACCTGGTCGTGAATCTTCATGTCGGTGTACAGCGGCGCCCAGATCCGGGCAATGTAGCGATCCACCACGGTGGCCTGGAGCAACCCGGCATTGACCATTTGCAGCAGGTCTTCGGACTCCAGGTTTTCATCGGCCGCTTTCAGGTCGATAGGGGCCAGGCCTTTTTCCTTGAATGAGGCATTCAACGCCTGCAAGTGTTCGTAATAGCTGCTGGAGGTGCGCACGGTGATCTCCAGACCCGAAAGCTCTTCAAGCTGGGTAAAAACCTTGCTGCCGGGACCTGTCACCAGGATTTCCGGAATGTTCACTGCAAAAGGATCTGAGAAGTCGACGCTTCTCAGGCGTGCCTCAGTGACCGTCAGACCGCCGACGGCAATGTCGCCCACGCCTTTGATCAAATTTGGCATCAACTGGTCACGGGCGGTCGGGATGAACATCACCCGCCACTGCATCGATTTTTTCGCATAGGGCTGGGTCTTGTTCAACCAGGCTTCGAGGCCTTTGCCCAGTTCATAGCTCAGCCCGCGCTGGCGACCGCGATCCAGTTCGAAGAACGTCTTGCTGTAAGGCACCAGGATACGAACCAGGCGACGTTCGCGCATCCCTTCAAAATCACCGATCCAGTTTTCCGGCACCGGCAGCACCAGGCGCTGGACTTCGGCCTCTTCTGCCGGGGTGAGCTCGACCGCAGGCAGGTCCGGCATCGTGGCGGCAATCGCGGGGGTAATCTGATAAATGAAAAGAAACAGCAAGAAACGGGCAAGTGTCGAGCGCAGCGTGTTCATGTCACTCACCGGCAGGTCAGGGAGAGCAAGGTGTGCTTCACATCGTTTGGAGTACCGCTCAAGCAGACAGTCTAGTTGATTGCACTGTTCTGCTCCTGCAGTGCCCGTTGCCTGGCAGCACTGGTTTCAAGGTTTATGCGCTCCTCATCCGGATACCGATAGATGCCCTGGAGGTAAGTGATGCAGATTCATCAACAGGATTAAATTTTTCTTACGGAAATTCCGCGGGAGGAGCGACGTCTAAGCTGGAGGGGATTCCCTGACGACTCCTGCCAGCCTGAGGTAAAAGCCCATGACTGATCGTCTGCGTGTTCTATTCGTTTGCATTGGCAACGATGCCCGCTCTCAGATTGCCGAAGCGTTGCTGCGCCATACCGACCCCGAGCACTTCGAAGCCTTCAGCGCCGGGGTGCGGCCAGCCGCTATCGACCCGCGAACACTGGCGGTGCTCGAACATGCCGGTATTTCTACCGAGGGCCTCAGAAGCAAACCCCTCGAGGAATTCGCCGGCATGCCCTTCGACTACCTCATCGACCTGTGTGACAAGGGCTCGGATGAGCTGGCGCAGTTGCCCCATTCCAGCAAGACCATTGCCTGGAGCTTCACGGACCCGGTCAAGCAGGAGGGCGAGGAAGGTTTCAGGCACCTGTTGCAGGAGGTCAGTGATCGCATCAAGTTGTTCCTGATGGTTAAAAATCGTCCCCATGGGCCTGATGCTCAGTGAGTACATCTCTGCGCATTGTCGACCAAGCTGGACAGCAAGCCGCGCCGTAACGAGTCAAACGGCGCTGACGGTTTGATGTATCCCATTGTATCTGCGCACCACCTGCAGCGATTCGCTTACAAATGCACCGCTCCCCGGATACGTCACGGATACATGGCCGTGGCGAAATGGCCACACCCAAACGAGGATAGCCCCGGCGCCTCGAACCAGGGTTACAACGCCCTTGTGGCATGACCTTCGCGGCTAGGCCGCACTCAGTATCCGGAGAAACACCATGTCCCGTAGCCAGATCTCTAGCAAAACCCGTATTGGCCTGATCGCTGTCGCCCTGGTGGGCGGCCTGAACCTGGTCTCGTCCGCCGCTTTCGCCGTGGAGGCGCTGCCTCAGGGCTACCAGTTGGCCGCTGCCGACAAGGCCGCTGAAGGCAAGTGTGGTGAAGGCAAGTGTGGTGCCGAACAAGCCAGCAACACCAAGGCCGCCGAAGGCAAGTGCGGTGAGGGCAAGTGTGGTGATGCTTCCTTTGCCCGCACTGACAGCGACGACGACGGTCGGGTCTCGCTCAAGGAACTGCTGACGGTGGCCCCGCAGGGCGGCGCGGAATTCGCCGCGATGGACACCAACAAAGACGGTTTTCTGTCTGAAGGCGAGGTCTACAAATTCCGCAGCAACCAGTTCCTCGCCAACGGCAAGCCAGTGCCTACCGAGCTGTTCACCAAGCTGAGCCAGGCCAAGAACTGATTCGCACCCCGTGTCGCACCCTCCTGGCGCTCGCCGCAGGAGGGTGACCCTTCTGGAGAATACCCATGACCACCGCCTATTTCCCCCAGGGCGCAGGCCTCGGCCTGCGTCGTGCGTTGCTGCCTGAACTGCTGGCGATGGAGACCACAGCCGTGGATTTCCTCGAATGTACACCGGACAACTGGATCAATGTCGGTGGCCGCCATGGCAATGACCTGGCGCGCCTCGCCGAGCGCTTCCCGCTGGCGTGCCATGGCCTGTCGCTGTCGCTTGGCGGTCCGGCGCCGCTGGATCATGAGCTGCTGCGGCGCACCCGCGCCTTTCTCGATCAGCACAATGTGGCGTTTTTCAGCGAGCACCTGAGCTATTGCTCGGATGATGGCCAGCTGTACGACCTGCTGCCGCTGCCCTTTACCGACGAAGCCGTACGCCATGTCGCTGCGCGCATTCGCCAGACCCAGGACGCACTGGAGCGGCGTATCGCGGTGGAGAACATTTCCTACTACGCCGCGCCGTATCAGGCACTGGAAGAGATCGATTTCCTCCGCGCGGTATTGGAGGAGGCCGACTGCGACCTGCTGCTGGACGTCAACAACCTGTTCGTCAACGCGATCAACCACCGTTACGACGCCAGCGCGTACCTGGCGGCGCTGCCGGTCGAGCGGGTGGTCTATATGCACGTGGCCGGCCATTACGATGAGGCGCCGGACCTGAAGATCGATACCCACGGGGCGACGGTCAAGACCGCCGTCTGGAACCTGCTGGAGCAGGCCTACCAGCGCTTTGGTGCGCTGCCGACCTTGCTCGAGCGCGACTTCAATTTCCCGCCGCTGGCTGAATTGCTGGCTGAGGTCGGGCAGATTCGCCAGCGCCAACAGCGTGCCACGGCCTGGCCGGAGGTGCGCCGTGCATGAGCGACTGCATGAGCAATTGATGAGCATGGCGCGCTATGTGCGCGACCCGCAGCACAACGCGCCGCCACCCGGAATCGAGGCGCGGCGCCTGGCTGTGTACCGGCAGTTGTTCTTCGGCAATGTCGAGTCGCTGCTGTCGGGCAGCTTTCCGGTGATTCGCGCCAGCCTCGGGGCGAAGCAATGGCAGGCCCTGATCGAATCCTTCTACGCCGACTACCGCTGCCAGACGCCCCTGTTCACAGAGGTAAGCGGGGAGTTCCTGAGCTTTCTCGAAGAAGGCGCGGGCGAAGCTCTGGACCTGCCGCCCTGGGTGCTGGAGCTGGCGCATTATGAATGGGTGGAAGCCGCGCTGCTGCTGAGCGACAGCGGCGAGCCCGTGCACAACGCGGGGGGCGATTTGCTCGATGGCGTACCCGTGCTGTCGCCACAGGCCTGGCCATTAGCCTACCAGTGGCCGGTCAGCGAGATCGGCCCGGACTACCTGCCGCAGCAGGCTCCAGAACAGCCGACCTTATTGCTGGCACGACGCGGTAACGACCTGCAGGTGCATTTCTCGCGTCTGGCGCCGCTGGCCCACGCGCTGCTCGCGTCGTTGCAAGCGCGTGACTGCACGGGCCGCGAGCACCTGCACGCCTTGGCAGAAGCGATTGGCGTCGATAGTGCAGCGATCCTGGCGCAAGGCCTGGCCCTGCTGGAGAACCTGCGCGAGCAGGGGGTGGTGCGGGGTACGCGTAACTGAGCTTTGGGTTGTGGCGGTGAGCTTATCCATTTGCGGTGGCGATGCTGCTGGCCCCTTCCGCCCTTACGGCGGCCTACTTTTTTCTTGGAAAAAGTAGGCATGGAACTGTCCCTTCGCTCCGGCACCCTCCAGGGCCACGCGGCCTACGACTTGCTGCGCCAAGTCTACGGCTCGCGTTCTTCGGCTACGCCGCAGGTGCTGCGCACCGGCCCCTACAGGCACCTCCGCTCAGCCTCCTGAAGTCGCAGTTCGCGGCGCCTGTACTGGCGTGGATGAAGATCAACACGTTGAAGCGGGATCTTCCCGCGATGCGATGTAACTGGCAGGTCGATATCGCGGGGCAAGCCCGCTCCCACCGGGAGACCAGCTAACCCGGTGGGAGCGGGCTT
>NZ_JBMOWO010000048.1:0-12986 GCF_049310525.1 Pseudomonas sp. GZD-222 | reverse complement strand
GTCGATTTTTGGGGGGGCGGGGCTCTCCCCCGCGAAGCTGTGGATAAAAATTATCAACGCCTGCTTGACGGCTCGAAGTCTTTAGGTTTTGATTGGCATCACTAACTTTCGAAACGAAACTTAAAGACGCCATGTCGAAACGTAACACCCCTCAGCGCCGCCACAATATCCTCGCCTTGCTCAACGAGCAGGGGGAAGTGAGCGTTGATGCGTTGGCCAAACGTTTCGAAACCTCGGAAGTCACCATTCGCAAGGACCTTGCCGCCCTGGAAGCCAACGGCTTGTTGCTGCGCCGCTACGGTGGTGCCGTGACCATGCCTCAGGAACTGATCGCCGATCAGGGCCAGCCTGTCTCACTGTACAAGCAGGCAATTGCCCGGGCTGCAGTGGGGCGCATCCGTGAACATGCACGCATCATCATCGACAGTGGCAGTACCACCGCAGCGATGATTCCCGAGCTGGGCCATCAGCCCGGCCTGGTAGTGATGACCAACTCTCTGAATGTTGCCCGTGCCCTGAGCGAGCTGGAGCACGAACCTGTGCTGTTGATGACCGGCGGCACCTGGGACCCGCATTCCGAATCCTTCCAGGGCCAGGTCGCCGAGCAGGTACTACGCTCCTACGATTTCGACCAGTTGTTCATTGGCGCCGATGGCATCGACCTGGCGCGCGGAACCACCACCTTCAATGAGCTGCTTGGCCTGAGCCGGGTGATGGCCGAAGTGGCCCGTGAAGTGATTGTGATGGTCGAGTCGGACAAGGTCGGGCGCAAGATTCCCAACCTCGAGCTGCCCTGGGGCAGCGTCAATACCCTGATTACTGATGAGCGCTTGCCCGATGAGGCGCGTGAACAAATTGAAGCCCGCGGCGTCCATGTGATCTGTGCCGCACTCTCCAAGGAGCATATCTAATGTGTGGAATCGTTGGCGCCGTCGCCGAACGTAATATCACCACTATCCTGATCGAAGGCCTCAAGCGCCTGGAATATCGCGGTTATGACAGCGCAGGTCTGGCGGTCTACACCCAGCAAGGGACCCTGGAGCGTCGTCGCCGCATCGGCAAGGTCAGCGAGCTGGAAGCCGCTGTAGCCGCCGACCCGCTGGCAGGCCAGCTGGGTATTGCCCACACCCGTTGGGCAACCCACGGCGCGCCGACCGAGCATAATGCCCACCCGCATTTCTCCGGCCAGGATCTGGCGGTGGTGCACAATGGCATCATCGAGAACCACGAAGAACTGCGTGAAAAGCTCAAGGGCCTGGGTTACCTGTTCAGCTCTGAGACAGACACCGAAGTCATCGTCCACCTGCTGCACCACACCCTGAAGACCGTCCCGGACCTGGCCGACGCCCTCAAGGCTGCAGTCAAGCAGCTGCACGGTGCTTATGGTCTGGCGGTAATCAGTGTGCATCAGCCGGACCGTCTGTTGGCCGCCCGCAGCGGTAGCCCGCTGGTGATTGGCCTGGGTCATGGTGAGAACTTCCTGGCTTCCGACCAGTTGGCCCTGCGTCAGGTGACCGACCGTTTCATGTACCTGGAAGAAGGCGACATCGCCGAGATCCGCCGCGACCAGGTGACCATTTGGGATCTGGCCGGTACCCAGGTCCAGCGCGAAACCGTGCAGTACCACGAAGGCGCCGAAGCCGCCGACAAGGGCACCTATCGTCACTTCATGCTCAAGGAAATCCACGAGCAACCAACCGTGGTGCAGCGCACCCTGGAAGGGCGTCTGGGCAAAGACCACGTCATGGTCCAGGCCTTTGGCCCGCAAGCCGCCGAGCTGTTCGCCAAGGTCCGCAATGTGCAGATCGTCGCCTGTGGTACCAGCTACCACGCCGGTATGGTTGCCCGTTACTGGCTTGAAGAGCTGGCAGGGATTCCGTGCCAGGTAGAAGTGGCCAGCGAGTTCCGTTACCGCAAGGTAGTGGTGCAGCCGGATACCCTGTTCGTGTCGATTTCCCAGTCCGGTGAAACCGCCGACACCCTGGCCGCCTTGCGCAACGCCAAGGAACTCGGCTTCCTCGGTAGCCTGGCGATCTGCAACGTTGGTATCAGCTCGCTGGTGCGCGAGTCGGACCTGACCCTGCTGACCCAGGCCGGTCCGGAAATCGGTGTGGCCTCGACCAAGGCATTCACCACCCAGTTGGTGTCGCTGATGCTGCTGACCCTGTCCCTGGGCCAGGTCCGTGGCACCCTGAAGGCGGGTGTCGAAGCCGAGCTGGTTGAAGAACTGCGCCGCTTGCCTACGCGCCTGGGCGAAGCCCTGGCCATGGACGCCATCGTCGAGAAGACCGCCGAGCTGTTCGCCGACAAGCACCACACTCTGTTCCTGGGCCGTGGCGCACAGTTCCCGGTGGCAATGGAAGGCGCGCTCAAGCTCAAGGAGATCTCCTACATCCACGCCGAAGCTTATCCGGCCGGTGAGCTCAAGCATGGCCCGCTGGCCCTGGTCGACAGCGACATGCCAGTGGTCACCGTGGCGCCGAACAACGAACTGTTGGAGAAGCTCAAATCAAACCTGCAGGAAGTGCGCGCCCGTGGCGGTGAGCTGATTGTCTTCGCCGACGAAAACGCCGGTATGAGCAATGGCGAAGGCACCCATGTGATTGCTGTGCCGCACATCATCGATGCCCTGGCACCAATCCTCTACACCATTCCGCTGCAACTGCTGTCGTACTACGTGGCCGTGCTCAAAGGCACCGACGTCGACCAGCCGCGGAACCTGGCGAAATCGGTAACGGTTGAGTAACGATCGCTGTTGTTACCTCAGAGCTGGTCTGCAGGTAATTGATAACTCTTGAACCCCCGTATTTACGGGGGTTTTTTTTGAGCTGATCCACGGGTCTGGATTTCACACGTCATTCGCCGCGCGTGGCGCCCATGTTGGCACCTTCTGCCTCGGTTTACGGATTGTGGATGAGCCGGCGTAATAGCATCAATATCACTATTTCGTATTGATTACACTTGTAATATTCAAAAATAATATATGCACATGCTCTGTGCATGCTACGTTTAATTTGCGAATCTTAGTGATTCGCATTCAGCTCAATACAAGGAACCGTACTATGAGTTTTAAGAAAATCGTCACATTGACCGCATCCATCAACATCCAGGGACCAGCAGGCGGCCCTGACATGGAGCCCCCTATTTGGGCAAAGTATATTATTAACTCTTGAGCATAGCGACGTTAACTTAGCCGCCCCAACCACAAAAATCCTTGGCATATGAACTATTTAAATCAGGGCGGTTATTACGCGCCGCTGCCAACCTCAATCATCTGTCTAATTACTATCGAAGTCCGTTAATCACGACGCTCAGAGAAGCCATAGGCGAGTACAAAAAGCTCACCAAAAAACTGGACTTCCCCAAGGAGTTCATGCTTCAAGAAGTTGGCTGCATCGGCATTATCAACCCTCAGTACCTGACTGAAGACTTAACCTATAAGCAACTGATCGGCATGCCGGCTGGCGAGCAGGTTACGAAAAGCGATCGGCGCTTCGGCGCGCTGGTCAACCAGTACGAAATGGCAACCAGCCCTTTGTCCGCGCTACCGGGGCGGTATGTCTACCCGTTCCTCTCGTCAGCAGTCCTCAAGTTGGGTTTGAATGTGGCCCCAGAGCAGCTATTAAAAGGAAAAATTGACAGGTACTTTCTGCGTAAAGCCGCCTATGAGAGATACGCTGAAAAGACCTTATGGAATACGAGAAAAGGTGGAGTTACAGGATTGACCCAACGTGCGATCTCCCACAACAAAAGAGACATTACCGATGTCTTGCTCAGTGGCCCGTTGATCGACAAAGGCATGATTGAGAGTGACCAGGTGGAACGTTTGATTGATGAAATTTCTGTTGGCGCAAAAAAATGCCCGCACTTTTTGGTCCACCTGTTTTCAGCGAATCTCTTCATCCGACACTGGGAGAGTCTTTATGCCAAAGGCCAATGAGGGTGGATACGTGGCCTGGGCGGAAAATCTTCACCGGGTTATGTATAATTCCAAGATGATTCTGTTGGCTGAGTGCAGGAATGACTTCATATTCTTTGACACAGACCAGACTGCGTTCGTTTCAACTGTACTTGGTAAACACGCCTCGCAACTAGACAGCGAGGCGGAGAAGCTCGTCGATGAGTTGATCGGGCTCGAGATTCTAACCCTCGCACAAGTCCCGGATTTCTCGAAAAAATTTTCCGATATCAAAACATCCATAGGAACTGCCCGTTGCGCATGGCAAGGTGGCCGAGACGGCTGGGTGCTTTCATCTATCCGCCTGCATACCTTATTGAAAGCGATGAAGTACCTGAAGCACGCCAAGTGTGAGTCGCAGGTCGGTCACCTACAGGGGCTGCTTGATCACCTACGGAAAAGCGTTCCCACCGTCCCACTTACCAATCAAGCCAGATTGATTTCCCTGGGCAGTAATATCAACCTGGCGATCAAGCTTTTAAATACCGAGGTGAAATGCCTTGAGTTTGCCTACTGCCTGGCGAGCATGGCATTTGAAGAAAACCTTTCCTGTAGTTTCTGCATTGGCGTTCAATCCTATCCCTTCATATCTCACGCTTGGGTCAGAGGTCCGGAGGGAGTGGTGCTCGACAGTGACGAACTTGAAAAAGACCTGGCGTTGATGGTGGTCATAGGAGCCACATCATGAAAAAAAGTGAGTTTCTGAACACCACGAGGGTGTGTGCTGACATCCTCTGGAACTCGAACAGGCACCTGCGGATCTGTTTCATTATTTCGGTGCTGCTGGACTTATTGGTGGTGGCATTTTCTGTCGCTGCGCCTACCGTGCTCAAAAATTTGATCGACTCGTTCAATAGTGGTGAGACAGGCAATAACCTGGCGCTCCTAGGCGTTGGGTATGGCCTGACATGGTTGGCCGCTGAAGTATTCGTGCGAATAAAAGTAGTTATAGGCACTGAGGTCATTGAGGAGGTCAAGAAGCAGGCGAGCAGCAGATTTTGCATGAATACCATCTTCGAGTGGCATGCCGCGAGGCCCGGTTTTTCACCCGGCGTCTTTTCCACCAAGCTCAATCAAATCAACTCGGCTATTCCGGTTTTCCTGGATGGGTTGATGGGGCAAGTATTGCCATTGATCGTAAGGCTGTGCTTGTCAGTGGCGATTTTAGTTCAGTTCGTTCCTGATATTTATTCTATTGCCCTCATCGTGGTGGTGGGCTCGTTTGCAGGTGTCTCCTTATTCACCTTCAGCATCATCGGGGACAGGCAACGGGCTGCTAACGGTGCCCTGCAGTCCGCATTCGGTCTAATCTTGGACGTTCTCAAAAATCGTGAGCTTATTATCGCTCATGCCGAAGAAGAGAAGGAAATCACCCACATCGAGCAGTCACTCGGGCAGTCCAAAAAATCGATCGTCAGTAATGTATATGTCCAACAACTCGTCAGCACAGTGCAGATAGTACTGTTAGGTGCAGGTTTGGCAGGCATTACCGCCTTAGCGGCTTATGATCTCGCCGCTAAAACAATTACGCTGGGTGACTTCGTCCAAGTCAACGCGTATCTCCTGCAATTTGTGCTTCCTGTCAGTTACTTTGGAATGGTGATAAGCGGAATTAAACGGTCCTCCGTGACGCTGGGTGAAAATAGTCACCTGCTGGAGAGAAACCTGAGCGATTTCAGTACGCCTTCCGGGATTGATCTCGGGAGCGCACCTCGTGTGTCGTTGTCGAATGTTTCCCTCCATGACAGCTTGGGTGTGTCGGTTCTGAATGACGTTTCATTCGAAGTCGAATCCGGACGATCGCTTGCAATCGTCGGTCCTTCAGGCGCAGGGAAAACGACGCTTATTAAAACGCTGGTGGGGCTTAGTACGCCAACCACAGGAGAAATAGCGTTTGATCGCGTCCAACTAACCCCGTCGAACATCAGGCAATCGCGAAAAAACGTAGGGTACGTACCTCAGGACGATTACTTGCTGGACCGTAGCGTTTACGAAAACGTTTCTAGTCGAGAATGCAAGGACGACAGTGCAATCTATAAGTGTCTGAATGATGTCGGTTTGAAATTAGATGCCCGTCAGGACGCCAGAGCCATCAGCGTGAAGATACTTTCCGGGGGAGAAAAACAACGGGTTTCACTGGCTAGAGCCATCGCGCGAAAAGCAAAGGTCATTATTTTTGACGAGCCCACGTCTTCCCTGGATATCGACTCCAAGAAGATTATCGAACAAGTATTTTTTGGTTCGTTGGCTGGCGAAACGACCCGAATTATCGTCACTCACGATTTGAACGAGGCCAAGAAGGCGGACGCCATTGTCGTTCTGGAGGGAGGATGCGTTTCGGCAACGGGCGACCATGCTACGTTGATGCTGCGCCCTGGGTGGTATCGGCGCCAATGGCTTCAACTCAACCCCAGTGTTCGAGAGTACTGATAGCAACTGTTCAAGTCAGCCGAAAGCTGGCCTGGATCAATAGCTGCCGTGTCTGCTTGGCATACTGTGAAAAATCCATTTTCCCTTTTCACGGATGAAAGGCTATGCAAACACTGGATCGAAAACTCGATATCCAGCCCCTGTCGCGGGCTGACATGACCATCCAACTCAACGGCCAACCGGTCGAAGTCGCCTCCGGTGAGACGGTGCTTACCGTGCTCAATGCCGTGGGCATTCGCCAGGTGGCGCGCAACGATCACGCGCAACTGACGGGCGCTTTTTGTGGCATGGGCGTGTGCCACTGCTGCCTGGTTTCAATCAACGGGCGGCCCAAGCGTCGCGCCTGCCAGACCGTGGTCCAGCCTGGTATGCAGGTAGACACCCTGAGCAACCGCTTTGCCGGGCAGGAGGCGCCATGAGTCTGCGTCCTGTAATTGTCGGCGGTGGTTCGGCAGGCATGGCGGCCGCCATTGAACTGGCGCGCCACGGTGTATCTAGTGTGCTGTTCGATGAAGCCTCGCGGCCAGGTGGAGTGGTGTATCGCGGGCCGCTGCGCGCAGGTGTTGATCTGGGGTATCTCGGCGCGCGCTACAGCAAGGCCCTGAACACCCTGCACAAGGAATTTGCCGCCTGCGCCGGGCAGATCGACCTGCGCCTGAACAGCCGGGTGGTAGGCGGTGACGAGCAGCGCCTGATGGTGCTCGATGAACAAGAGTGTCTGCACCAGATCGACTACTCGCACCTGGTGCTGTCGGCCGGATGCCACGAGCGCAATGTGCCGTTTCCAGGCTGGACGCTACCCGGTGTGCTGTTGCTCGGTGGTTTGCAACTGCAGATCAAAAGCGGCGTGGTCAAACCCTTGGGCAGCACAGTGATTGCCGGCACCGGTCCGTTGCTGCCGTTGGTGGCCTGCCAGTTGCACGCTGCCGGGGCGAAAGTGGTCGGCGTCTATGAAGCCTGCGCCTTCGGCAAGATCGCCAAGGAAAGCCTGGCGCTGTTGAACAAGCCACAGCTGTTCCTCGATGGCCTGAGCATGCTCGGCTACATGAAGCTCAATGGCATTCCGATGTATTACGGCTGGGGCGTGGTCGAGGCCAAGGGCGAAGGCGAACTCGGACAGGTGATCCTGGCGCCGTATGACAACAACTGGCAGCCCGATCACAGCCGCGCCCAGCGTGAGCCTGCGCAGACCCTGGCGGTGGGCTACGGCTTTATCCCGCGAACCCAGTTGAGCCAGCAGCTGGGCCTGGAACATGGCTTCAATGACGATGGCTACCTGCGTGCCACGTGCAACGTCTGGCAACAGAGTAGTCAGCCGCACATTCATCTGGCGGGTGACATGAGTGGTATCCGCGGCGGTGAGGCCGCGATGCTGACCGGGCGTATCGCCGCCGTATCGATCCTGCTGCAGCGCGAAGTGCTGAATGCCGAACAAGCCATCGAGCTACGCGAGCAGTACCTTGGCCAGTTGGCAGCGATCAAACGCTTTCGTGCCGGGATAGAGCGCTACACCCAGCGTGGCACCCGGCAGATCGAATTGCCGCGCGCCGATACGGTGATCTGTCGCTGCGAACATGTCACCCGTGCGGATATCGACCTGGCCCTGGAGCAGGGTGTGCAAGACATGGCAGCCTTGAAGATGCGCACCCGGGTGAGTATGGGCGACTGTCAGGGACGCATGTGCGTTGGCTATTGCAGCGACCGCTTGCGCGAAGCCACGGGGCGCGCTGACGTCGGTTGGTTGCGCCCGCGTTTTCCGGTCGACCCGATTCCTTTCTCGGCATTCCAGCAACCCGGCGCGGAGGGCTGACCCATGAACAGAACCTATGATGTCGTGATTGCTGGCGGTGGTGTTATCGGCGCCTCCTGCGCTTATCAGTTGTCCAAACGCAAGAACCTGAAGATCGCCCTGATCGATGCCAAGCGCCCGGGCAATGCCACACGCGCTTCGGCCGGTGGCTTATGGGCGATAGGCGAGTCGGTTGGCCTCGGCTGCGGGGTGATTTTCTTTCGCATGATGTCCAGCCAGCACAAACGCCAGGCCCAAGGCGCTGCGGTGGCGGTGGATGCCAGTACGCCACACATCCTGCCGCAATCGTTCTTCGACTTTGCCCTGCAGTCCAATGCACTTTATCCACAGCTGCACCAGGAGTTGATCGAGCGTCACGGCATGGACTTCAAGTTTGAACGCACGGGCTTGAAGTATGTGATCTACGACGATGAAGACCAGCTGTATGCCGAGCATATCGTTGCGCAGATCCCGCACCTGGCCGAGCAAGTGCGCTGGCTCGACCGCGAGGCCCTGCGCCTGGCGGAACCTGCAGTCAGCCATTCGGCGCGTGGTGCGCTGGAGTTTCTCTGCGATCACCAGGTCAGTCCCTTCCGTCTGGCCGATGCCTATATGGAAGCGGCGCGGCAGAACGGTGTGGACCTGTTTCACAACACCAATGTCACCGGCGTGCTGCACCAGGGATCCCGGGTCAGTGGGGTGCAGACCGCCGAAGCGGGTACCTTTCATTGTCAGACCCTGATCAATGCTGCGGGCGCCTGGGCCGCTGAACTCAGCGAACAGGCGACCGGCCTGCGGATCCCGGTCAGTCCGGTGAAGGGCCAGATCATCCTCACCGAACGCATGCCCAAGCTGTTGAACGGCTGTCTGACCACCAGCGATTGCTACATGGCACAGAAGGACAACGGCGAGATCCTGATTGGCAGCACCACCGAAGACAAGGGCTTCGACGTCAGCAACACCTTCCCGGAAATCAATGGCCTGGTGCAGGGTGCCGTTCGCTGTATTCCGGAGCTGGCGCAGATCAACCTCAAACGTACATGGGCCGGCTTGCGGCCCGGGTCGCCGGATGAATTGCCGATCCTTGGGCCGGTGCCGGAAGTCTCCGGCTACCTGAATGCCTGTGGACATTTCCGCACGGGCATCCTGACCTCGGCGATCACCGGTGTGATGATCGACAAGGTTCTGCATGGGGAAAACTCACCTGTGGATATCACCCCGTTTCTAGCCGAGCGCTTCCACACCGGGGCTGTGGATAAACTCAAGACCGCGCAGGCATAAGCGTTGTATGACCGGCCTTATTGGCCGGTCATACGTTCGATCAGGTCCAGGCAATGCCGGACCTGTGGAGAGTTATCCCCAACCCTGCGACTGAGAATGATGGGGGAAACCGCCGCTGCTTCGCTCAGCGGTGCATAAACGATGTCGTCGCGATGCTGGCGTTGCACCGAGGCGGGTACCAAAGTTATCCCCAGGCCGGCGGCCACCAGTCCTAGAGCGGTCTGCAGTTCATTGGTCCACTGGATCACCTGTACGCTCAGCCCCTGGCTGGAGAACAACGCCATGATGTGGTCGGCGTAACTCGGGCGTGGTGTGGCGGGGTAGAGGACGAAGGGTTCAAAGGCCAGGCGCACCAGGTCAATGGGCTGGCCAATCAACGGATGTCCACAGGGCAGGGCGACCACCAGCGGATCTTCGCGCAATACCTGTTGATCGATGGCGGGGTCGTTGATGTGAATACGGCCAAAGCCGATATCGATGCGCCCGGCTTTCAAGGCTTCGACTTGTTGCAGGGTGATCATCTCCTGCAGGCCCAGCTCCAGTTCTTCAGTGCGTCGGAGTTGGCGAATCAAGTCGGGCAGCAAGTCATAAAGTGTCGAGGGGGCGAAACCGATACGCAGCCATTGGCGCTCGCTGTTGGCGATTCGCCGGGTACCTTCGGAAATCTGCTCAAGCTGGTCGAGCAACATTGCACTCTGCTCGTAAAAGTAGCGCCCGGCTTCAGTCAGGCGCAGCGGACGGCTGCGCTCCAGCAATTCGACCCCCAGGGTTTCCTCCAGCTGACGGATCTGCCGGCTCAAGGGCGGCTGGGCGATGTGCAGCTGTTCGGCGGCGCGGGTGAAGTTCAGGGTCTGCGCGAGCACCCGGAAGTAACGCAGATGGCGCAGTTCCATGATACCTCCAGGGTATTGTTGCCTACCCAACAGATATTGGACTGCCTGCCGGGGCTGACGCAAGCTGGCGTCCTGTGGATAACCAGACCCTGTGGATATCGTCCAGCAAGAACAAGAAGAGGGCAGCCCATGAGCAGCCACCTGTTGAGCGAGCGCAGCTGTGTGTTTGAGCGCGCCGACCCTTATGCCGTGTCCGAATACGTTAACCAGCATGTGGGTGGTCATAGCCTACGTCTGCCCAGAACCGGCGACCTGCAAGCGAGCATCAACCATCGCAAGTTTGCCAGCCTCGACCTGTGCCGCTTGAGCTATGGCGGCAAG
Source organism: Pseudomonas sp. GZD-222 (assembly GCF_049310525.1). Taxonomy (NCBI): domain Bacteria; kingdom Pseudomonadati; phylum Pseudomonadota; class Gammaproteobacteria; order Pseudomonadales; family Pseudomonadaceae; genus Pseudomonas; species Pseudomonas sp. GZD-222. Next base: position 2,314 of record NZ_JBMOWO010000048.1, on the reverse strand, counting down.
GCGCGGATAACCTCGCCTGCTCTGGGTACCCTTTATCACCTGCAGATATTGCTCAAGGGCCACTGCCAGTCCAACTGTCGCGGCAATGAGCATTACTACGTGCCCGGTGAGCTGCTGCTGATCAACCCGGACGATCCGGTGGACCTGACCTACTCGGCCGACTGCGAGAAGTTCATCCTCAAACTGCCGGTCAGCCTGCTGGAGCAGGCGTGCCAGGAGCAGCGTTGGCAAGTGCCCGAGGGTGGCATCCGTTTCAACCGCGCGCGGCATGTCACTGGCGAGTTGGAAGGCTTTATCGGCCTGCTTGGTCTTGTGTGCGAAGAAGCGGAATCCACTCATTCATTGCTGCAGGTACAGGAGCATTACGGGCGCATCGTTGCGAGCAAGCTGCTCAGCTTGCTTGGCAATAATGTTCAGCGTGGCGAACCCGCGCAGCAGCCTCACTCGTTCGAGCAGCTGGCGGCTTACATCGACGCCCATCTGGATCAGGACATCAGTGTTGTCCAGCTGATGAATGTGGCGCGGGTCAGCGAGCGCTCCTTGTACTCGCTGTTCGAACGCCATGCCGGCTTATCGCCCAAAGGCTATGTGCGCCAGCGCAAGCTTGAGCGGATTCATGCGGCGTTGCAGGACCCGGCAAGCCCGGTGCGCAACGTTACCGAGATCGCGCTGGACTACGGTTTCCTGCACCTGGGGCGCTTTGCCGAAAGCTACCGTCAGCGTTACGGCGAGCTGCCCTCGGTCACCTTCAAGCGTCATCGCTGACCCCTGGTCAGCCCTTGCGCAAACTGGATAACGATTCGCAGGAAACGGCTATTGGCCCTTTTGTACTGCTCCTAACCTGAGATCGCGAACACTGCCCGGCAGGTTCGCCATTGGGTTTCGATAACAACAACAAAAGAGACACGCCACATGCGAGCTATCGATATCAACAGCCTGATCGATCAGGCGAAGTTCAATACTTTCCACTGGCGTGTGCTGTTCTGGTGCGCGCTGATCATCATCTTCGACGGTTATGACCTGGTCATCTATGGCGTGGTGTTGCCGGCGTTGATGCAGGAGTGGGGCATGACCCCGCTGCAAGCTGGCGCCCTTGGCAGCTATGCCTTGTTTGGCATGATGTTCGGTGCCCTGGTGTTCGGGCCCTTGTCCGACCGCATCGGGCGCAAGAAATCCATCATGATCTGCGTGATCCTCTTCAGCGGCTTTACCGTGCTCAATGGTTTCGCCCGCAACCCTACCGAATTCGGCATCTGTCGCTTCCTGGCGGGTTTGGGTATCGGCGGGGTGATGCCCAACGTGGTGGCGTTGATGAACGAGTACGCGCCTAAACGTATGCGCAGCACCCTGGTCGCCATCATGTTCAGTGGCTACTCGGTGGGTGGCATGCTCTCGGCGGGTCTGGGTATCGTGTTGTTGCCGGCCTTCGGTTGGCAGTCGGTGTTCTATGTAGCGGTCATTCCCTTGCTGCTGTTGCCGCTGATCCTGCGCTTTTTGCCGGAGTCCCTGGGTTTTCTGGTGCGCCAGGGGCGTACCGAACAGGCCAGCCAATTGCTGCAACGGGTCGAACCCAGCTACCAGCCACAGGCAGGTGACCGCCTGGAAGTGGTCACAGGCGTTGAGGCCGGTGGTTCTGTGCCGCAGCTGTTCCGTGAAGGTCGGGCATTGAGCACCTTGATGCTCTGGGTCGCGTTCTTCTGTTGCCTGCTGATGGTCTATGCCCTCAACTCCTGGCTGCCAAAACTGATGAGCAATGCCGGTTACGGCCTGGGATCGAGCCTGGCCTTCCTCCTGGTGCTCAACTTCGGGGCGATTTTTGGTGCGGTCGGTGGCGGCTGGATTGGCGATCGGTTCAAGCTCGACCGTGTGCTGGTGGTGTTCTTCGCGCTGGCAGCGTTGTCGATCAGCCTGCTTGGCTTCAAAAGCCCGACACCGGTGTTGTACTTGCTGATCGCGATTGCCGGGGCCACCACTATTGGTACGCAGATCCTGGCCTATGCCTGTGTCGCCCAGTTCTATCCGATGGGCATCCGCTCCACGGGGCTGGGGTGGGCATCGGGCATAGGTCGTAGCGGGGCCATCGTCGGCCCGATCCTCGGCGGCCTGTTGCTGGGTATCCAGTTGCCGCTGGCACTGAACTTCATGGCCTTCGCGGTGCCGGGTGCGGTGGCGGCGGTGGCGATGATGGTGTTTGCCAGCCGTAGTTCTGCGCAGGCCGGGGTAGGGCTGCAGTCGGCGGCTTAGTCTCATCGCGGGGCAAGCCCGCTCCCACCGGGACCGCGTTGAACCGGTGGGAGCGGGCTTGCCCCGCGAT
>NZ_JBMOWO010000047.1:0-32634 GCF_049310525.1 Pseudomonas sp. GZD-222 | reverse complement strand
AGCCCCTCCCCAACGGGGACCGTGGTAACTGGGGGGGGGGGGGCTTGCCCCGCGATACAGACGCCACAGTTCTCAAGTCAAAAACAACAATAAAAAGAGCACGTCATCATGAACAACTTCCGTCCAACCGGGTTGCTGTCTTTGCTCGCCCTGAGTTTCACCACCCAGGCCGCCGAACCTGATTTCTTCAAGGACGCCACCGCCACTCTGCAGGCGCGCAACTACTACTTCAGCCGTGATTTTTCCGGCATCGTCGGCGCCAACCAGCAGTCCAAGGCCGAGGAGTGGGGGCAGGGCTTCATTCTCAATTTCAAGTCGGGCTACACCCCCGGAACCATCGGTGTGGGCGTCGATGCCATCGGCCTGCTCGGCCTCAAGCTCGACAGCAGCCCGGACCGTACCGGCACCGGCCTGCTGCCGGTACAGGATGACGGCCGTGCCGCTGACGAATACAGCCGCGCAGGGGCGACCTTGAAGCTGCGCTATTCGAAGACCGAACTGAAGGTCGGTGAACTGCAAACCAACCTGCCGATCCTCCAGTACAACGACTCTCGCCTGCTGCCGCCGACTTATCAGGGCGCCAGCATCAGCTCGGCCGAAATCGACGGCCTGACCCTGCAGGTCGGGCACCTGAGCTCCACCAGCCTGCGCAACGAATCGGGCGACGAAAAAATGATCGCCATGCTCGGGCACCTGCCTCAGCGTCAGGCTGACAGCGATGCCTTCAACTTTGCCGGTGGTGACTACAGCTTCAACGCTAACCGCAGCACCCTGAGCCTTTGGTATGGCCGTCTGGAGGATATCTATCAACAGGGTTTTGTCGGCCTCAAGCACAGCCAGCCGGTGGGTGATTGGGTGCTCGGCGCCAACCTTGGCTACTTCAGCGCCAAGGAGCAGGGCGAAAGCCGCATCGGCGATATCGACAACCAGGCGTTCTATTCGCTGTTGTCGGCCAAGCGCGGCGGGCATACCTTCAGCGTCGGCTACCAGGGAATCTTTGGCGAGAACGCGTTTCCACGAGTGTTTCCGAACATTTCACCGTTGGGTAACGAGGTGCCAACCTATGAGTTTTCCTATGCCGATGAGCGCTCCTGGCAGGTGCGCTATGACTACGACTTTGTGGCCATGGGGGTTCCGGGGCTGACGGCAACGGTGCGCTACCTGAAAGGCAATAATGTCGACACCGGGCTGGGCTTCGAGGGCAAGGAGCATGAGCGTGATCTGGACATCGGCTATGCGGTGCAGAGCGGTGTGTTGAAGGGGCTGGGGGTGCGCTTGCGCAATGCCATGGCGCGGTCCAACTACCGTTCGGATATTGATGAGAACCGGGTGATCCTGACGTATACCTGGACCTTGTTGTAACTGATCGCGGGGCAAGCCTGCTCCCACGGTGGGAGCGGGTTTGCCCCCGATGCTTTTGGAAACACACCGTCCATCCACGGATTGGTCGAAAACCCGTGCTATCGCTTAGACTCGCAGGATAACTACAACGAGTGTCCTGGTATGGAGAGTCCCCTGCTCAGTGAGCGCAGCCGGGTTTTCGATCGTGCCGATCCTTATGCCGTGTCGACCTACGTCAATCAGCATGTGGGGGTGCACCACATCCGCCTGCCGCGTTACGGGCATCCCGAGGCGTGCCTCGATCATCGCAAATTCGCCAGCCTTGATCTGTGCCGGATCAGCTACGGTGGCGAAGTACGGGTGATGTCGCCGGCGTTGGAAAACGTCTTTCACCTGCAAATCCTGCTGCGTGGCCATTGCCTGTGGCGGCGTGGTCGTGCCGAGCGTTTGCTCGGGCCGGGCGAGTTGCTGTTGATCAATCCGGACGAACCGGTCGACCTGGCTTATTCCGCCGACTGCGAAAAATTCATTCTGAAGCTGCCCAACCGCTTGCTGGAAAGTGTTTGCGATGAGCAACGCTGGCAGCGCCCAGGCGAAGGCGTGCGCTTTCTCCAAAGTCATTACCAATTGCTGGCGCTGGAAGGATTCGCCGGGCTGCTGGCCATGGTCTGCCATGAAGCCGAAGCCAGTGAGCCGCTGTTGCGGGTGCAGGAGCACTACAGCCAGATCGTCGCCAGCAAGATGCTGACCTTGATGCCGACCAACGTCAGTCGCGAGGCACTGACCAGCCAGGCCGTGACCTTTGACCGGATTGCCGGCTACATCGAGGGCAACCTCAAGCTGGATATCTGCAGTGAACAACTGGCGCGCCAGGCCAGCATGAGCCTGCGTTCGTTGTATGCGTTGTTCGAGCGCAATGCCGGAACCACGCCGAAAATCTACATACGCCAGAAGAAGCTCGAACGTATTCACGCCAGCCTCGCCGACCCCAACTGCCCGGTGCGCAGCATCACCGAACTGGCCATGGATTATGGCTTCGTGCACCTGGGCCGTTTCTCGGAAAACTACAAGTCGCTGTTCGGCGAACTCCCCTCCGACACCCTCAAGCGTCGTTCCTGACACTTTGCAGAAAACGGATAAAGGTCTGCACAAAGCGGATATTTGCCGTCCCCCTCGCTCCTTAACCTGACATGGCCTGAACACAATAACAACGGAGGCCCCGGCCATGTCCCTGGGATTCGATTACCTTAATTCCCTGCTTGAAGAAGATCAGGAGAAGGGCGTCTTTCGCTGCAAGCGCGAGATGTTCACCGACCCCCGTCTGTTCGATCTTGAGATGAAACACATCTTCGAGGGCAACTGGCTGTACCTTGCCCACGAGAGCCAGATTCCTGAAAAGAACGACTTCCTCACCACCACCATGGGGCGCCAGGCGATCTTCATCGCGCGCAACAAGGATGGTGTGCTCAATGCCTTCCTCAATGCCTGCAGCCACCGCGGTGCGATGCTCTGCCGGCACAAGAGCGGTAACCGCTCGTCCTACACCTGCCCGTTCCACGGCTGGACTTTCAACAACTCCGGCAAGCTGCTCAAGGTCAAGGATCCGGTCGATGCCGGCTACCCGGCGAGCTTCAACTGCGAAGGCTCCCATGACCTGACCAAGGTCGCGCGTTTCGAGTCCTATCGCGGCTTCCTGTTTGGCAGCCTGAACCCGGACGTCGTGCCGCTGGTCGAGCACCTGGGCGAATCGGCAAAGATCATCGACATGATCGTCGATCAGTCGCCGCAAGGTCTGGAAGTGCTGCGCGGTTCTTCCTCCTACATCTATGAAGGCAACTGGAAGCTGACCGCCGAGAACGGCGCCGATGGCTACCACGTCAGCGCCGTGCACTGGAACTATGCTGCCACCCAGAACCAGCGCAAGCAGCGCGAGGCGGGCAGCGAAGTGAAAACCATGAGTGCGGGCGGCTGGGCCAAGAGCGGTGGTGGTTTCTACTCCTTCGACAAAGGTCACCTGCTGCTCTGGACCCGTTGGGCCAACCCCGAGGACCGTCCGCTGTTTGAACGCCGTGACGAGCTGGCCGCCGACTTCGGTCAGGCCCGTGCCAACTGGATGATCGAGAACTCGCGCAACCTGTGCCTGTACCCGAACGTGTACCTGATGGACCAGTTCAGCTCGCAGATCCGTATTGCCCGGCCCATCGCCGTGGACAAGACCGAGATCACCATCTATTGCATCGCGCCGAAGGGCGAGAGCGCCGAGGCCCGCTCCCAGCGCATCCGTCAGTACGAGGACTTCTTCAACGTCAGCGGCATGGCCACTCCGGACGACCTCGAAGAGTTCCGCTCGTGCCAGATGGGTTATCAGGGCGGGCGTGGCTGGAACGACATGTCCCGCGGGGCCACCCATTGGGTCGACGGCGCCGATGCCGCTGCGCAGGAAATCGACCTGCATCCGCAAATGAGCGGTGTGCGTACCGAAGACGAAGGCCTGTTCGTGCTGCAACACAAGTACTGGCAGGAAACCATGCTCAAGGCCCTCGCCGACGAGCAACAGCTGATCCCAGTGGAGGCCGTGCAATGAGCATTTCCTTCGAGCAAGTACGCGACTTTCTCTATGAAGAAGCGCGTTACCTGGACGACAGCCAGTGGGACAACTGGCTGGAGTGCTACGCCGCCGACGCCACCTTCTGGATGCCGGCCTGGGACGACAACGACCAGCTTACCGAAGACCCGCAACGGGAAATCTCGCTGATCTGGTACGGCAACCGTGGCGGTCTGGAAGACCGTGTGTTCCGGATCAAGACCGAACGCTCCAGTGCGACCATGCCCGACACCCGGACCTCGCACAACATCAGCAACATCGAACTGCTGGAACAGAACGATGGCGTCTGCAAGGTGCGCTTCAACTGGCACACCCTGAGCTTTCGCTACAAGACAGTGGACAGTCACTTCGGCACCAGTTTCTACACCCTTGATGTGCGCGGCGAACGGCCGCTGATCAAGGCCAAGAAAGTCGTGCTCAAGAACGACTACGTGCGTCAGGTCATCGACGTTTACCACATCTGAATCCAGCTTTTCTGCGAGGTGCGCCATGCACAAGATCGCCTTGAATTTCGAAGACGGGGTTACCCGTTTCATTGACGCCACTGCTGACGAAACCGTGGCCGATGCCGCCTACCGCCAAGGCATCAACATTCCGCTGGACTGCCGTGATGGCGCCTGCGGTACCTGCAAGTGCTTTGCCGAGGCCGGTCGTTACGACCTGGGCCAGGAATACATCGAAGATGCCTTGAGCGAGGAAGAAGCCGCCCAGGGTTATGTGCTGACCTGCCAGATGCGCGCCGAAAGCGATTGCGTGGTGCGCATTCCGGCATCGTCGCAGGTGTGCAAGACCGAGCAGTCCAGCTACCAGGCCAGCATCAGCGCAGTACGCCAGCTGTCCGATAGCACCATTGCCCTGTCGATCAAGGGTGATGCCCTGAGCCGTCTGGCCTTCCTGCCCGGGCAATACGTCAACCTCGGCGTGCCCGGCAGCGAGCAGACCCGTGCTTATTCGTTCAGCTCGCTGCAAAAGGACGGCGAGGTCAGTTTCCTGATCCGCAACGTGCCGGGCGGCCTGATGAGCAGCTTCCTCACCGGCCTGGCCAAGGCTGGCGACAACATGACCCTGGCCGGCCCGTTGGGCAGTTTCTACCTGCGTGAAATCCGCCGCCCTCTGCTGTTGCTGGCGGGTGGTACCGGGCTGGCGCCGTTCACCGCGATGTTGGAAAAGATCGCCGAGGAGGGCAGCGAGCATCCGCTGCATCTTATCTACGGCGTGACCAACGACTTCGACCTGGTGGAGCTTGACCGCCTGCAAGCGCTGGCGGCACGCATCCCCAACTTCAGCTACAGCGCCTGCGTGGCCAACCCCGAGAGTCAGCACCCGCTCAAGGGTTACGTCACCCAGCACATCGAGCCGCGTCACCTCAACGAAGGCGATGTCGATGTGTACCTGTGCGGTCCGCCGCCAATGGTCGAAGCGGTCAGCCAGTACATCCGCGAACAGGGCATTACCCCGGCGAACTTCTACTACGAAAAATTCGCCGCCGCCGCTGCCTGAACCTGTTTTATGGGGCCGGTCGCATCGTGCGGGTACGGTCGGTCCCTTTTTTATTCGAGGTTGTCATGAACAACAGATTCGACAACAAGGTCGCGCTGGTTACCGGCGCGGCGCAGGGCATCGGCCGCCGCCTGTGTGAACGCTTGCTCGAAGAAGGCGCGACGCTGGTGGCCGTGGATCGTTCTGAGCTGGTCCATGAGCTGCAAGGCGAAGGTGTGCTGACCCTGACCGCAGACCTGGAGCAGTACGACGACTGCAACCGGGTGATGGCTGCTGCGGTGGAGCGCTTCGGTCGCCTCGATGTGTTGGTCAACAACGTTGGCGGCACCATCTGGGCCAAGCCTTTCGAGCACTACGAAGCGGCGCAGATCGAAGCCGAAGTGCGGCGCTCGTTGTTCCCCACCCTGTGGTGCTGTCATGCGGCATTGCCCTACATGCTTGAGCAGGGGCGCGGCGCAATCGTCAACGTTTCCTCGATCGCCACACGCAGCGTCAATCGCGTGCCGTACGGCGCAGCCAAAGGCGGAGTGAACGCCCTGACCGCCTGCCTGGCCTTTGAAACCGCTGGCCGCGGTGTACGGGTCAACGCCACGGCGCCCGGTGGCACCGAAGCACCGCCACGCCGGGTGCCACGCAACAGCGGCGAGCAGAGCGGCGACGAGAAAGTCTGGTACCAGCAGATCGTCGACCAGACCCTCGATAGCAGCCTGATGAAGCGCTACGGCAACCTCGACGAACAGGTTGGCGCGATCCTCTTTCTGGCCTCCGACGAGGCTTCCTACATCACCGGCACGGTGTTGCCGGTTGGCGGCGGCGACCTCGGCTGAGCGCCCCCTGGAGATCTCGATGAGTCATCCTTTGATTGAACGCATCTCGACGCTGATCGTCGACCTGCCCACCATTCGTCCGCACAAGCTGGCGATGCACACCATGCAGCAGCAGACCCTGGTGATCATCCGCCTGCAGTGTTCGGATGGCATCGAAGGCCTTGGTGAATCCACCACCATTGGTGGTCTGGCCTATGGCAACGAAAGCCCGGAAAGCATCAAACAGAACATCGACAGCTACTTCGCGCCACTGTTGATCGGTCAGAACGCCAGCAATATCAATGCGGCGATGCAGCGTCTGGACAAGGTCATCAAGGGCAACACCTTCGCCCGCTCCGGGATCGAAAGCGCCTTGCTCGATGCTCAGGGCAAGCGCCAGGGCCTGGCAGTCAGCGAACTGCTTGGCGGGCGTGTGCGCGACAGCCTGGAAGTGGCCTGGACCCTGGCCAGCGGCGACACCGCCCGCGACATCGCTGAGGCCGAGCAGATGCTCGACCTGCGCCGTCACCGCATCTTCAAACTGAAGATCGGCTCCAACGAAGTCGCCCACGACCTCAAACATGTGACCGCGATCAAACGTGCGCTGGGCGAGCGCGCCAGCGTGCGGGTCGACGTCAATCAGTACTGGGATGAGTCCCAGGCAATCCGTGCCTGCCAGGTGCTGGGCGACAACGGTATCGACCTGGTCGAGCAGCCGATCTCGCGCATCAACCGTGCCGGCCAGGTACGCCTGAACCTGCGCAGCCCGGCACCGATCATGGCCGATGAGTCGATCGAAAGCGTCGAGGATGCTTTCAGCCTGGCTGCCGACGGCGCCGCCAGCATCTTCGCTCTGAAGATCGCCAAGAACGGTGGCCCGCGTGCCGTGTTGCGCACCGCGCAGATCGCCGAAGCCGCCGGCATTGCCCTGTACGGCGGAACCATGCTCGAAGGTTCGATCGGCACCCTGGCCGCCGCTCATGCCTTTGTCACCCTGAACAAGCTGACCTGGCACACCGAACTGTTCGGCCCGCTGCTGCTGACCGAAGAGATCGTGAACGAAGCGCCGGTGTATCGCGACTTCGCCCTGCACGTACCACGCACCCCGGGCCTGGGCCTGACCCTGGACGAAGAGCGCCTGGCGTTCTTCAGCCGCAAGTAAGGAGAGATGCCATGTTGTTCCACGTGAAAATGACCGTGAACCTGCCCCTGGACATGGACCCGGCCAAAGCCGCGCAGCTCAAGGCCGACGAAAAAGAGCTGGCCCAGCGTCTGCAGCGCGAAGGCAGCTGGCGCCACCTGTGGCGCATCGCCGGGCACTACGCCAACTACAGCGTATTCGACCTGCCCAGCGTCGAGGCGCTGCACGACACCCTGATGCAGCTGCCGCTGTTCCCCTACATGGACATCGAGATCGATGGCCTGTGCCGCCACCCGTCATCGATCCACAGCGACGACCGTTGAACGTGTAACGCCGATAACAACAATTCGAGGTACATATCATGACCGTGAAGATTGCTCACACTGCCGATGTCCAGAAATTCTTCGAAGAAGTCAGTGGCCTGAACAACGACCTGGGTAGCCCGCGCATGAAGCTGGTGACCAACCGTATCGTCAACGACGTGGCCCGCATCATCGAAGACCTGCAAGTGACCCCTGATGAATTCTGGAAGGCGGTGGATTACCTCAACCGCCTGGGTTCGCGCCAGGAAGCCGGCCTGCTGGTGGCCGGCTTGGGCGTCGAGCACTACCTGGACCTGCAACTGGATGCCCAGGACGCCGAAGCCGGCATCAGTGGTGGTACCCCGCGTACCATCGAAGGGCCGTTGTATGTCGCCGGCGCACCGATGGCCGAAGGCGAAGTGCGCATGGACGATGGCCTGGATCCGGGCACGGTGATGTTCCTTCAGGGCCGCGTCCTGGACGAGCAGGGCCAGCCGGTGGCTGGCGCCGTGGTGGACCTGTGGCATGCCAATACTCAGGGCACATACTCGTACTTCGACAGCACCCAGTCGGACTACAACCTGCGCCGGCGCATCGTCACCGACGCCGAAGGCCGCTACCGCGCGCGCAGCATCGTGCCATCGGGTTATGGCTGCCCGGCTGATGGTCCGACCCAGGAGTTGCTCAATCAGCTCGGTCGTCACGGCAATCGCCCGGCGCATATTCACTTCTTTATTTCGGCACCGGGTTACCGGCACCTGACTACTCAGATCAACCTGGCGGGTGACGAGTACCTGTGGGACGACTTCGCCTATGCCACCCGTGACGGCCTTATCGGCGAGTTGCGCTTTGTCGAGGATGCGGCGGCAGCTGACGCCCGTGGTGTAGAAGGGCGCTTTGCTGAAATGGACTTCGACTTCCAGTTGCTCGGCGCACCTAAGCCTGCGAGCGAAGCGCGCAGCAAGCGGCCGCGGGCATTGCAGGACGCCTGAGAACCGGGTTGAATCCCTCGCGGGGGAGAAACAACCCCACAGCGCCTAAAAATGTGGGAGTGGGGGTGGCCCCCAGGGGGGGGGGGGGGGTGGATCACTCGCGGGGCAAGCCCGCTCCCACAGTTTATAAGACTGTGGGAGTGGGCTTGCCCCGCGATGCTTTTCAAGAAGCTAATCACTGGACGATCCAATGAAAACAATATTCCAGGACTTCTCTCTTTCTGCCTTGGTCGCCGGCTTTATCGCCACTCTGATTTCTTACGCAGGTCCTTTGGTGATCATCTTCCAGGCCGCCCACAGCGCACAGCTGTCTGCGGCCGAGCTGTCTTCGTGGGTCTGGGCCATTTCCATCGGCAGCGGGGTGCTGGGTATCGTGCTCAGTCTGCGCTTCAAGGTGCCGCTGGTGATCGCCTGGTCCGCGCCGGGGTCGGCTTTGCTGGTGGCATTGTTGCCGGACATCGCTTTTGCCGAAGCGGTCGGTGCCTACATCGTCGCCAACCTGGTGATCCTGCTCGTCGGTCTGTCGGGTGCCTTTGACCGCATTGTCGGCAAGCTGCCGCCGGCTATTTCAGCCGCCATGCTGGCGGGCATCCTGTTCAGCTTCGGTACCGGCCTGTTCACCTCATTGAAATCGCAGCCGCTGCTGGTGCTGGCGATGTTTGTCAGCTACCTCGTGTTCAAGCGCATCGCCCCGCGTTACGCAGTGTTGGCGGTGCTGGTATGCGGGGTAAGCATTGCCGTGTTCAGCGGCGAAATGAACAGCTCGGCGCTGGTGGTGGGCCTGGCCACGCCAGTCTGGACCACCCCGGAATTTACCTGGCATGCCTTGTTGAGCATCAGCCTGCCGCTGGTGATGGTGGCGCTGACCGGACAATTTGTGCCGGGCATCGTCGTGTTGCGCAATGACGGCTACCAAACCCCGGCAAGCCCGATCATCTCCAGTAACGCATTCACCAGCCTGCTGTTGGCGCCATTCGGTTGCCATGGCCTGAACCTGGCGGCGATCACGGCGGCCATCTGCACTGGCCGTGAAGCACATGACGATCCGGGCAAACGTTATTGGGCGGGTGTGTCGGGTGGTGTGCTGTATTTGCTGCTCGGGGTGTTCGGGGCAACGCTGGTGTCGCTGTTCACCGCGTTTCCGGCGGCCTTGATTGCGGCGCTGGCGGGGCTGGCGTTGTTCGGTGCCATTGGTGGGGCGCTGGCCGGGGCGATGAGTGTGCCGAGTGATCGCGAGGCGGCGTTGATCACCTTTCTGGTGACGGCTTCGGGGATGTCATTCCTGGGGTTGTCGGCGGCATTCTGGGGGCTGATCTTCGGCGTGTTCGCGCACTTGCTGCTCAACCTGCGGCGGCCAGCGCCACAGGTGAGCAGGGTAGGGGTACAGGCTGACTGAAGTCAGATCTGCATGGCCATGCCTTCGACGTTCATCGCCGCCTGGCGCAAGGCTTCGGAACGGGTCGGGTGCGGGTGGCAGGTGAGGGCGATGTCTTCGGCCGAGGCCGAGAACTCCATGGCCACGCAGAACTCGCCGATCATCTCGCTGACGCTCGGGCCGACCAGGTGCACGCCCAGCACCTCGTCGGTGTTGGCGTCGGCCAGGACCTTGGCGAAGCCCTCGGTCTCATGGTTGATCTTCGCCCGGCTGTTGGCAGTGAAAGGAAACTTGCCGACCTTGTAGGCACGCCCTTCGGCCTTGAGTTGCTCTTCGGTCTTGCCGACGCTGGCCAATTCCGGACGGGTATAGATCACCCCGGGGATGAGGTTGTAGTTGACCTCATGGGCCTTGCCGGCAATACGCTCGATGCAGGCCACCGCTTCGTCTTCGGCCTTGTGCGCGAGCATCGGCCCGGAGGTGACGTCGCCGATCACCCAGATTCCCGGTACGGCCGAGCGATGGTGATCGTTGGCGAGCATGCCGCGCTTGTCGGTTTCCAGGCCGACGTTTTCCAGGCCCAGGCCTTTGGTATACGGACGACGACCGATAGCGACCAGCACATAGTCTGCCTGCAGGCTTTCGCTGGCGCCGCCAGCGGCAGGTTCCAGGCTCAGGCTGACACCATCCGCCGAGGCGGTGGCCTGGGTGACCTTGCTGCCCAGCTTGAAGCTGATGCCTTGTTTGGCCAGTGCGCGTTGCAGGGTCTTGGCGGTTTCTTCGTCGGTACCCGGGCAGATACGGTCGAGGTATTCGATCACCGTGACCTGGCTGCCCAGACGCCGCCACACCGAGCCCAGCTCCAGGCCGATGACACCCGCGCCGATCACCACCAGGTGCTTGGGCACACTGGGCAGCGAGAGGGCGCCGGTGGAGTCGATGATGCGTTGGTTATCAATAGTCACACCCGGCAGAGGGGTTGGTTCGGAGCCGGTGGCGATAACGATGTCGTTGGCCTGCAGCTCAGTGATGCTGCCGTCCTCGGCGCTGACATTGACCCGGCCTGGCCCTGCGATCTGACCCCAGCCCTTGATCCAGTCGACCTTGTTCTTGCGGAAGAGGAACTCGATGCCCTTGGTCAGGCCCGTCACGCTTTCGTCTTTCTGCTTCATCATCTGTGCAAGGTTCAAGGTCGGTTTGACCTCGATACCCAGGTTGGCGAACTCGCTGCCTACCGCCGCCTCATACAGTTCCGAGGCATGCAGGAGTGCCTTGGAGGGCATGCAGCCGACATTCAGACAGGTGCCGCCCAAAGTCGAACGGCCTTCCACGCAGGCCACGCTCATGCCCAGCTGACCGGCACGGATTGCGGCGTTGTAGCCGCCCGGGCCACCGCCGATGATCACCACATCATAGGTTTTCATTGTTGTACTCCAGGATGAAGAATCGACAATGGCGCCAAGATTAGTCTGCCAGGCGATTGATTGTATACAATCAATCGCGTGACTTTATCGCTCCTCAGCGCGCTGGAATCGGCGCGATAGGCTCAGGCGATGGTGGCAATAGGCTGACACTTCCAGCAAATGAACTACCCTTTGGCGATGACGTCCGATGAAAAAGGGAGGCTCATTTCATGCTTGCGCAACTTCCGCCTGTTCTGCAAAGCCTGCGACTGCCGCTGCGTCTGAAGCTGTGGGATGGCCATGAGTTCGATCTGGGTCCCAAGCCTCAGGTCACTATCGTGGTCAAGGATCCGCAGCTGATCAGCCAGTTCACCCATCCGAGTCTGGACGAACTGGGCGCAGCCTTCGTCGAAGGAAAGCTGGAACTGGAGGGCACCATCGGCGAGGTGATCCGGATTTGCGATGAGCTCAGCGAAGCCTTGCTCAAGCATGAAGTCGATGACTTGCCGGTGCGTAGCGAGCATGACAAAGCCACCGACGCGGCAGCGATCTCCTATCATTACGACCTGTCCAACGACTTCTACCAGCTGTGGCTGGACCAGGACATGGCCTATTCCTGTGCCTATTTCAAAACCGAACAGGACACCCTTGAGCAGGCCCAGCAGAACAAGTTCGAGCACCTGTGCCGCAAGTTGCGTTTACAGAAGGGCGACTACCTGCTCGATGTGGGGTGCGGTTGGGGTGGCCTGTCACGCTTTGCCGCTCGGGAGTTTGGCGCCAAGGTGTTAGGCATTACCCTGAGCAAAGAGCAGCTCAAGCTCGGTCGCCAGCGGGTCAAGGACGAAGGTCTGCAGAATCAGGTAAAGCTGCAGATCCTCGATTACCGTGACATTCCTCAAGATGGTCGCTTCGACAAGGTGGTCAGTGTCGGCATGTTCGAACATGTCGGTCATGCCAACCTGGCCTTGTACTGTGAGCGTCTGTTCGGGGCGGTACGCGAGGGCGGTCTGGTGATGAACCACGGCATCACCGCCAAGCATGTGGACGGGCGTCCGGTAGGGCGGGGTGCCGGGAGTTTCATCGGCCGCTATGTTTTCCCCCACGGCGAGCTGCCGCACTTGTCGATGATCTCGGCCAGCATCAGCCATGCTGGTCTTGAGATTGTCGATGTCGAAAGCCTGCGCCTTCACTATGCACACACACTCAAGCACTGGAGTGATCGCCTGGAAAGCCAGTTGCAGTTAGCCTCGACGCTGGTGCCGGAAAAGGCCCTGCGTATCTGGCGCCTGTACCTGGCCGGTTGTTCTTATGCCTTCGCCAAGGGCTGGATCAACCTGCACCAGATCCTCGCGGTCAAACCTTATGCTGACGGCCATCATGACCTGCCGCTGACCCGCGAGGACCTCTATCGCTGAGGTGATTAGAGAATCGGTGAAATCAGTCGGGCGATACGCATGCCCAATAGTTGTAGGCGGTGAGTGTCCTGGCTGTCCTCGGCACTGATCTCCCGGGCTTGGTCAAAGTCATGGATGAGCATTGCTTCGACCTGATCGGCGAAGTCCCGGTCGACCGTCAACAGCATCACTTCGAAGTTCAGGCGGAAGGAACGGTTGTCCAGATTGGCGCTGCCGATGGCGCTGATCTCATTGTCGATCAGCACCACCTTCTGGTGCAGGAAGCCCGGACCATAACGGAACATCCTCACCCCTGCTCGAACAGCCTCGAAAGCAAAGAGACTGGAGGCGGCATAGACGATGCGATGGTCGGCACGCGAAGGCACCAGGATGCGCACATCCACGCCACGAAGCACGGCCAGGCGCAACGCTGCGAACACCGCTTCATCAGGGATGAAGTACGGGCTGGTAATCCACAGCCGTTCCCTTGCCGAATGGATGGCTTCGACGAAGAACAGCGAACAGGTTTCCTGTGGGTCGGCCGGACCGCTGGCGAGGACCTGACAGAGCACGCCGTCCTCGGGGTAAGTGTCGGGCAGGATCAGCGGCGGCAGCTCGCGTGCGGCCCAGAACCAGTCCTCGGCGAACGACTCCTGCAGGCAGGCCAGTACCGGGCCGCTGACCTGCACATGGGTGTCGCGCCAGGGGGAGAGTTTGGGCTTTTCGCCGAGGTACTCGTCGCCGACGTTGTGCCCGCCAACGAAGCCCTGTACGCCATCGACCACGACGATCTTGCGGTGGTTGCGGAAGTTGACCTGGAAACGATTGAACCAACCTCGGCGGGTGGCGAAGGCGCGGATGTTCACACCGCCGTCGCGCAACTTCTGGCTGTAGCTGGTGGGCAGGGCGTGGCTGCCAACCCGGTCATACAGCACATAAATCTTCACCCCTTCGGCGGCCTTCTTCAGCAGCAAGGCTTGCAAGGCGCGTCCGAGCTTGTCGTCATGGATGATGAAGAACTGTACCAGTACCGTGTCACGCGCTTGTTCAATGGCGGCGAAGATGGCGTCGAAGGTCGCCTTGCCGTCGATCAACAGACGTACCTGGTTGTTCGCCAGGCATGGCATGCGGCCTAACCGCGGCATGGCCCGCAAGGCGCCATAGGATTCGGAGTTGCGTGCTGCCAGCGCTTCATCGACCCACGGTCGCCAGTTCAGGTCGGCCATGGCCACATGCATCTCCCGGTTGGCCTGACGCCGGGCCTGGATGTAGGCATCGAAGGTGCGGCTGCCAAATACCAGGTAAGGGATCAAGGTGAAGTAGGGGATGAACAGCAGTGACAGGGCCCAGGCAATAGCACCCTGGGCCGTGCGCACGGTGAGCACTGCATGCATGGCGGCGATGGCACCGAGCAAGTGCAGGGCACCGATGAGGTAACCGAAGAAGTAGGGGCTGTGGTAATCCATACGCATCCTGCTGTCCAAAGGCACTGCCCTCTAACAGAGCATGTTCCACACTGCACTTGCAACCGAAAGGTCAAATTGACGTCTAAGCTGTGTTCCAGCTTGGGGCTGGAGTTTCGAGGAGTCACTACATGAAAAGTCGTCTGCCGATGCTGGCATTGGTCCTGGGTGTGTCGAGCCCGTTGGTGCATGCGCAAATGTTGCAACCAGGGTTGTGGGAGCTGACCACCAGCAATATGCAGGTCGATGGCAAAGCGCTGCCCGACATGGGCTTTATGCTCGGCCAGCTGAAGAACCTGCCACCCGAGCAGCGGGCGATGATCGAAGGCGGGTTGGCCAAGCAGGGGATCAGTGTCGCCGGTCAGGGTGTTCGCTCATGCCTGACCCCTGAGCAGGTCAAGACCGATGACATTCCGTTGCAAGACCCGAAGTCTGGCTGCACCCAGAAGATTACCGAGCGCACCGGCAATGTCTGGAAATTCACCTTCAGCTGTCCGAAAGCACAGGGCAATGGCGTAGCAACATTCCAGAGTGATAAAGAGTTCACGACTACAGTGAACGGAACCTTCAATGCCTCGGGGGCCCAGCAACAAGGAAGCATGAACACACGCGCTGTTTGGCTGGGCAGCGACTGCGGTACGGTCAAGCCGCGGACTTGACGCTCGTCGAGTTACCAGTGCCACTGGCTGTGAGCGACTGCATCGTGGGCATGCAGACTTTCGGCATGTTCCACGCGCAGGGCGAAACCACTCAGCCAGTTCAAGCGTTGCAAGGCCAGGTGTAAGCGTCGCGCAGCGTCCTCACAGAACATCAGGTTCTGACCGTTGGCCAGGGCAAAGGCCTGTTCATCCGCGCGCTTTACCGCAGTTTGTACTGCAGTACCGAGCGCGGCCTCGGCCTGATCAATCAGAGCGATGATTGGCAGTTCGCTTGTCCCTTGCTTCAAGCGCACCTGCAGTTGCGCCACACTGCGTTGACTGTGAGGCGTGGCCACTACCCCCTGGGCGCTACCCAACCAACTGAGTACTGCCTCGTGACTGAGTGTCCGGTTGCCAAAATCAGCCAGGAATTGTTGTTGAATCAACTGCCTGGCCAAAGCTGCCGAGCAAGGGCAGGTGGAGGAGTAATCGAGTTCCACTTTTAGTTCCACGTGGAACATTCCATCTTTCAGCTGCGCAGTAAGGGTGACCGGATAGGCTTTCCAACCTGCCAAGGGACTGATCAAGGCGGGGCGTTTGAGCATCAGTTCAAAGCGCACATTCAAGTAAGCACCCGCCGATAAACCCGCATGGCTCTCAAGAAACCGGTCCAGTACCTGGTGCACGAGCAATGGCGTCAACGGCTGCTTTTCGAACATCTCCAGTGCCAGATACAACCGCGACATATGGATACCGCGTGAGCTGCCATCGTCCAGGCTAACCCCGGCGTCGGCATTGGCGCGCAGGGTGCTACCATCGAAGATCACCGGCAAAGCAATGTTGCACATGCCTACCCAATCCAGTGGCAACGAAGTGTGGATAGCTTGTGCGGCGATATCAGGAAGCGTGAGGACGGTCATGGGCAACTCGTTTTGGTGATTGCAGTTACTGGCAGCCGCTCAGGCGATTGCAGCGCATGTTGAATCGCTGCCCCTTGGAACTGGAAACCCGGTTGAAGGTAGTCCAGCCGACTTTACGGCTGTAACCCACCCAGGTTTCGCCGTCACTGGCCAGGCCAGTGTAGAAGGTCAGCTGCCCGTAGCGACTGTTGGTCTGTGCCCACAATCGACGTCCTTCGACTTCATAGCCGCGCAGATAGGTTGTGCTGCCATCAATACGCACGCTGTAGTAGTTACCTTGAGCGTCGCCACACGCCAGCAAGGTGGCGCTGCGGGTGCACAACGCCAGGCCCTTGCTCAGTGGCACAGCGCCGGCAGCAACGGGCAGGCAGAGCAGCACGATGGCGGTGGTAGAGAGGCACAACAGCTTCATTCTTGGCGTCCTTCGAGGCGGCCTTCGGTCGTGTTCAGGTAAAGCAGCTTGGTGAGATTGTATTGTTATAATATAACATTGTGCAATGCATCGTTCGAATGCACCCGCCCTGATGAGGACCCGACCATGCCCAACCGCCTTCCCGTCACCGTACTGTCCGGCTTCCTCGGTGCCGGTAAAAGCACCCTGCTCAACCATGTTCTGCGTAACCGCGAGAATCTGCGGGTGGCGGTGATCGTCAACGACATGAGTGAAATCAACATCGACGCCAGCGAGGTGCAACGCAATGTCAGCCTCAACCGCGCCGAAGAAAAACTGGTGGAAATGAGTAACGGCTGCATCTGCTGCACCCTGCGTGAAGACCTGCTCGAAGAAGTTGGCCGTCTGGCGCGAGAGGGCCGCTTTGATTACCTGCTGATCGAGTCCACCGGCATCTCCGAACCGCTGCCGGTTGCCGAGACCTTTACCTTCCGTGATGAACAGGGCCGCAGCCTGGCTGACCAGGCTCGGCTGGACACCATGGTCACGGTGGTCGACGGGCTGAACTTCCTGCGTGATTATCAGGCCGCTGAAAGCCTGGCCAGTCATGGCGAGACCCTGGGTGAAGACGACGAACGCTCGATCAGTGACCTGCTGATCGAGCAGGTGGAATTTGCCGATGTAATTCTGCTCAGTAAGATCGACCTGATCAGCAGCCATGAGCGCGAAGAACTCAGCGCGATCCTGCGCAGCCTCAACGCCCACGCGCAGATCGTGCCGATG
Source organism: Pseudomonas sp. GZD-222 (assembly GCF_049310525.1). NCBI lineage: Bacteria > Pseudomonadati > Pseudomonadota > Gammaproteobacteria > Pseudomonadales > Pseudomonadaceae > Pseudomonas > Pseudomonas sp. GZD-222. The sequence continues at coordinate 15,580 of NZ_JBMOWO010000047.1, read as the reverse complement.
CTCATGGGTCAGGTGCCGTTGGCGTCGATCCTCAATACCGGGCTGTTCGACTTCGAGCGCGCCGCCCAAGCGCCGGGGTGGCTGCAGGAGCTGCGCGGTGAGCATGTGCCGGAAACCGAAGAGTACGGCATCGCCGCCAGTACCTGGCAGGCCCGTCGGCCGCTGCATCCGCAACGCTTCTTCGACTTTATCCACAGGCCGTGGAGCAATGGCCGGTTGCTGCGCTCGAAAGGTTTTTTCTGGTTGGCCAGCAAACATCAGGAGGCCGGAAGCTGGTCGCAGGCCGGCGGCATGATGCGTCATGGCTTTGCCGGTCGCTGGTGGCGCTTTGTGCCGCGTCAGCACTGGCCGCAAGATGAGCAAAGTACTGCGGCGATCCTGAAGAACTGGACAGCTGAAAGCGGTGATTGCCGTCAGGAACTGGTGTTCATCGGTCAAAACATCGACTTCACGCGGCTCAAGGCTGAACTGGATGCCTGCCTGCTTAGCGATGCTGAAATGACCGAGGGCGCCGAAGCCTGGTGCCAATTGCCGGATCCGTTCGGTCCTTGGTACGACGAAGAGGCGGCTTGATGGTCTTGACGCCACGGCCTGCCTTCAAGGCATAGTGACGAAAATCCAGGGCGCCCACCGTCATATGCTGCAGAACATCCCTACCCACGTTATTGCCGGCCCTTTGGGTGCCGGTAAAACCAGCCTGATCCGTCAACTAATGGCCCAGCGGCCCGCCAATGAACGCTGGGCCGTGCTGATCAATGAGTTCGGTCAGGTCGGTCTGGATGCGGCGCTGCTGAGCACCGACGACCAGGGCGTCGCCATGGGCGAGGTGGCAGGTGGCTGCCTGTGCTGCGTCAATGGCGCCCCTTTCCAGGTTGGCCTGGGTCGTTTGCTGCGCACAGCCAGACCGCACCGTTTGTTTATCGAGCCTTCGGGGTTGGGGCATCCACTGCAGTTGCTGGAACAGCTTCAACAGCCGCCGTGGCGTGGAGTACTGGCGGTGCAACCGGCAGTGATGGTGCTCGATGCCCAGCAGCTCGCAAGGCGCATTGCGTTACCTGAGGCGCAGGAACAAGCCCTGGCCAGTGCCGGCTTGCTGGTGATGAACAAGTCGCAGGGACTGGATGCCGCGCAACGCCTGTGGATAAGTTCACAGCTGCCCGGACAGTCGTTGTTCTGGACCGAGCAAGGACAACTACCGTTGTCTGCATTGCCGACGCAGAGGTTTGTGTCGACGCAAATCGACGATGTGGATAAGTTGGTTTTGCCCAACAAAACAGGACCCAGTGAGACCCTGTGGATAAACCCACAGCGGCCAATTTGCAGTATTCAGCAGGCTGCAGAGGGTTGGAGCATCGGTTGGCGCTGGCATCCACAACAGGTGTTCGAGCGGCCGCTTATTGAACAGTTTTTGCGCAGCTTCTCCTGGCGCCGGGCCAAGTTAGTTATCCACAGTCCCCAGGGTTGGCAATCGATCAATGCTGTGGGGGAGCAGGGCGATTTGCTCTGGCAACCCAGCGAATGGCGGCGCGACTCGCGCATCGAGCTGATTTTTGCCACTGCCCAGGATCAGGCGCTGCTGCAGCACGCCATGCAGGCGTGCCGGAGCTAGTTGCGCCAGCGGTTATGGTCCTGGCGCCACTGATTCATCTCAATGACATTGTCGGCCTGTTGGACCGGTTTGATTTCGAACGGGTAGGGCGCCAGTTCGATCTGCATGCTGTGGGCACCGAACTGGGTGACGGTGCCTGGGTGGCGCTGCTCACCGGTGACCGTGAACTCGAAGTTATACACACGGGCCAGGCGCTTGCGGCCTTGGGCATCGCGGACAAAGCCAATGCGCTTGAGGGCCACGTTGCCATCGAGCAGTTCCAGATCGAGTTTTGCACAATGCTGCTTGACCCGCTCCAGGGCCTTTTCACGCAATCCGTGGTTGTGCCACAGCCACGCACCGGCCGTGGCCAGCAGCATCAGCACGGAGAGATTACCCAGGGTTAACATTCGCAGATGCTCCAACAAAGTATGCCCAGCTTAACTGCCTCCCTGGTCTGTCGTACAGGTGGCTTTTAGCGCCATACTGCGCGCCTAGTTTTCCAATTATCTGCTTCGGAAGCCTTGCATGAAACGTACACCGCACCTGCTCGCCATCCAGTCCCATGTAGTTTTCGGCCATGCCGGTAATGGCGCGGCAGTGTTCCCGATGCAGCGGGTCGGTGTGAATGTCTGGCCACTCAATACCGTACAGTTCTCCAACCATACTCAGTATGGCCAGTGGACAGGAGAAGTGCTTGCGCCAGCGCAAATTCCCGCGCTGGTAGAGGGCATTGCCGCGATCGGCGAGCTGGGTAATTGCGATGCGGTACTGTCCGGCTACCTGGGCAGTGCCGAGCAGGGCCGCGCGATTCTCAGTGGCGTGGCACGGATCAAGGCTGCCAATCCCAAGGCTTTGTACCTGTGTGATCCGGTCATGGGGCATCCAGAAAAGGGCTGTATCGTACCGGCCGAAGTCAGTGCCTTTCTGCTCGAAGAAGCCGTGGCGGTTGCCGACGTGTTGTGCCCGAACCAGCTTGAACTGGACAGCTTCTGCGATCGCCGCCCCGAGTCCCTGGAAGATTGCGTGGTCATGGCCCGCAGCTTGTTGGCGCGTGGGCCGAAAGCCGTTCTGGTCAAGCACCTGGCTTACCCGGGGCGCGGTGCGGAAGATTTCGAGATGCTGCTGGTTACTGCAGAAGGCAGCTGGCACCTGCGCCGGCCGTTGTTGGCCTTCCCACGTCAGCCAGTAGGCGTTGGCGATCTGACTTCAGGGTTGTTCCTGGCCCGCCTGCTACTCGGCGATGACTGGGTCGCAGCCTTTGAATTCGCCGCCTCCGCCGTGCATGAAGTGCTGCTGGAAACCCAGGCCTGCGCCAGCTATGAACTTGAGCTGGTACGGGCCCAGGACCGCATCGTGCATCCACGGGTGCGCTTCGAGGCGCGACGCCTGAACAGTTAAAGCGTGTCGCCCTTGAGCTCCTGGTAGCGCTTTTCCAGCTCCTGGCGAATCAGCCGGCGCTGCTTGCCTTGCAGGAAGCGGCGCTTTTCTTCGCTGGATTCCGGTTGGCGCGGGGGCACGGCTACAGGCTTGCGGTCGTCGTCGACGGCAACCATGGTGAAGAAGCAGCTGTTGCTGTGGCGCACCGAACGCTCACGAATGTTTTCGGTGACGACCTTGATGCCAACCTCCATCGAGGTGTTGCCGGTGTAGTTGACCGAGGCCAGAAAGGTTACCAGCTCACCGACATGCACCGGCTCGCGAAAGACCACCTGGTCTACCGACAGGGTCACCACATAACGGCCGGCATAGCGGCTGGCGCAGGCATAGGCGACTTCATCGAGGTATTTCAGCAGCGTGCCGCCATGAACGTTGCCAGAAAAATTGGCCATGTCCGGGGTCATCAGGACGGTCATCGACAGCTGGGCGTTTCCAGGTTCCATAGTGTGCTCACGGTTAGGTTGCGCTGAGGCGGGGTGGCGACTGGTATTCACGCTTCTTTCCCCTATTACGATTCCCATCTAAAGACGGGACGCTGACAGCGGCCTTGCCGTCACGCTGTTTGTGCCATTTACGGCGTTGATTTGGTCGATCTGTTTCCACTTATTGCATCGGCTTTTCGCGACAGGTGGCAGTGTTAACCTGAGGAGGCCCATGCAAGGTGGGTTTTCTACATTAAAAACACTATGTACCCGCAACTCAATCAGTCAATTTCTGGGGATGAGTAGCGGTTTGTCCTTCGTCATCAGGTAAGGAGTACCACGCCGTGCATGCCATAAGCTTTATCCAGGACTTGGCAGTGATCATGCTGGTCGCTGGTGTGGTGACCATCCTTTTTCACCGTTTCAAGCAGCCGGTGGTGCTGGGTTATATCGTTGCCGGCTTTATCATTGGCCCACACACCCCGCCTTTTGGCCTGATTCACGACGAAGACACGATCAAGACCCTGGCCGAGCTCGGGGTGATTTTCCTGATGTTCTGCCTCGGCCTGGAATTCAGCCTGCGCAAGCTGTTCAAGGTGGGTGCCACGGCGTTTATCGCGGCGTTCCTGGAAATCGTGCTGATGATCTGGATCGGCTTCGAGATCGGCCGCTGGTTCGGCTGGAGCACCATGGACTCGCTGTTCCTCGGCGCAATCCTGGCGATTTCCTCGACCACCATCATCGTCAAGGCACTCAACGACCTGAAGATGAAGAACGAGCGCTTTGCCCAGCTGATCTTCGGCGTGCTGATCGTCGAGGACATTCTCGGTATCGGTATCATCGCCTTGCTTTCGGGGATCGCCGTCAGTGGCTCGGTCAGTTCCGGCGAAGTGTTCTCCACCGTTGGCAAACTGTCGCTGTTCATGATCGTCGCCCTGGTCATCGGCATTCTGTTGGTGCCGCGCCTGCTGGCCTACGTGGCACGCTTCGAAAGCAACGAGATGCTGCTGATCACCGTGCTGGGGCTGTGTTTCGGTTTCTGCCTGCTGGTGGTCAAACTCGAGTACAGCATGGTGCTGGGTGCGTTCCTGATCGGGGCAATCATGGCCGAATCGCGGCAGTTGCTGAAGATTGAACGACTGATCGAACCGGTTCGCGACCTGTTCAGCGCCATCTTCTTCGTCGCCATCGGCATGATGATCGACCCACTGGTGCTGGTCGAATATGCCTGGCCGATTGTGGTCATCACTATCGCTGTAGTGTTGGGCAAGATGCTTTCTTGCGGCATGGGGGCATTCATTGCGGGTAACGACGGGCGCACTTCGTTGCGCGTGGGGATGGGGCTGTCTCAGATTGGTGAGTTCTCGTTCATCATTGCTGCGCTGGGCATGACCCTGCAGGTCACCAGCGACTTTCTCTATCCGGTCGCGGTGGCCGTGTCGGCAATCACAACGCTGCTCACGCCTTATCTGATCCGTGGCGCCGACCCGTTGTCGCTGAAGCTTGCCAAGGTCGTTCCGCCGCGCCTGGCACGGGTTCTGTCGTTGTATGGCGAGTGGCTTCGGAGTATCCAGCCACATGGCGAAGGTGCGTTACTGGCTTCCATGATCCGGCGCATCCTGCTGCAGGTGGGGGTGAATCTGGCACTGGTGGTGGCGATCTTTTTCAGCGGTGGTTATTTCGCTGCGCGCATCGGTGAATACCTGGGCGAATGGATCAGCGATGTCGGCCAGCAGAAAGCGCTGATCTGGGGTGCTGCACTGTTGCTGTCGCTACCCTTCCTGATTGCTGCCTATCGCAAGCTCAAGGCCCTGTCGATGCTTCTGGCCGAGATGGGGGTCAAGCCGGAAATGGCCGGTCGCCATACCCAGCGGGTGCGCCGGGTGATTGCCGAGGTGATTCCGCTGTTGTCGCTGCTGGTGATCTTCCTGCTGTTGTCGGCACTGTCGGCAAGCATTCTGCCGACCAGCGAATTGCTGGTGCTGATCGCAGTCGTAGCGGCGGGGGTGGTGGCGTTGCTCTGGCGCTGGCTCATCCGCGTGCACACGCGCATGCAGATCGCGTTGCTGGAGACGCTGGACAATCATCAGGAGAATCACCACTAGGGTGAGGAGGCAAGACGCTTCCCGCACGAGACGATTCGAATGTCCGAGGGGATGGAGCGGTAGCGAAATCGCCACGCGCAGGAAGGCGTGGCGATTCTACGAACATTAATGGCAAACGGCCATTAATTTATGAGGATATTTCTCATTCAGCTTTCCAGCCAGACATCCCGTGCCCAGTGCCAGACCGATTCCCAGCTTTCCTCGGTGACAATCTCTTCTTCGCCGGACCATAGCACCACGGTGCCGTCTTCTTCGACGCAGTAGTAATCGTCGCCGTCCTGGCAGATCGGGATCAGCTCGCGCGGTACACCCATGTCCCAGGCCGTAGCGGCCACTTCCGGCAAATAGGTGTGCGATTGCGGGTCGGTGACAGTGACCGGCTCCAGGCTGCCATACACCACATCGCTGACCGTCAGCAGGAATTCCTTGAAGACGAACGGAATGTTGATGAACAACTGTTCTTCGATTTCGACCAACTGGTCTTCGTCCGGCAACTCAAGCGGCACCGGTACCGGTTCGTTGGCTTCTCGGAGCTGTTCGATGACTTCTTCCACGGTTCTATCCTCTAACCTTTACGACACGCTGCGCGTTATACCCTAGTAGCCCACTGCGCTAAAAGCAAAACCCCGGGACAGGCCCGGGGTTTTTTTGTGCAATGCCTCAAGATCAGCCGTTCTGGCGGATCCCGGCGACCAGCCAAGGCTGGTTTTCGCCCTGGGCGCGTTCCATGTTCCAGCTTTCGCTGAACACTTCGCCCTGGTCGAAGCGCGAGGTTTTCGACACACCGCTGAAGGTCAGGGTGGCGATGGTCTTGTCGGCGCGATCATCGACACCTTCAAGCTGCACATCCAGGTTGTCGATGTAGGTGGACTGGAAGCCATCACCCAGTTCAGCGCGCTCCTGCTTGAGGAACTGCAGCATTTGCGGGGTGACGAACTCGGCGATCTTGTCCATCTCGTTGGCGTCCCAGTGCTGCTGCAGCGTCTGGAAGTGGTTACGGGCAGCGGCTAGGAAGCTTTGCTCGTTGAACCAGGCCGGTGCGTTGATAACCGGACGGGCAGCAGCGGCAGGCGCGGCGGAGCCACCGAAGATCGACGGCTGGGCAGCTGGCTGGTGGGCTTCACGCTGGAACGGCGCGTGACCGGCGGCAGCCATGTGTGGCTGCTGCTTGCGGCGACGGGCGGCAATGAAGCGGAACACCAGGAAGGCGATCAGCGCCATGATCAGGATGTCGAAGATCTGCATGCCGTCGAAGCCATCACCCATGAACATCGAGGCCAGCAGGCCGCCGGCGGCGAGACCGGCCAGTGGGCCGAGCCATTTCGATGCGCCGCTGGCGGCTGCAGGTGCACGACCTGGCGCGGTTGGCGTGGCACCCGGGGTGGTCGGGGTTGCCTGGCGGGTCTGGTGCATTGGCGCGGCGCCTGAGCTTTTGCCGCCGCCCATGCGTTTGGCGTTGGCGTCGAGGCTCATCGTCAGGCCGATGCACAACGCCAGGGCGATGCTAAGAAAACGTTGCATAGAAGGGTATTCCCGTTTTGTGGATTGCACGCGCGTCATGGTGCACAGGTTGTAGGACACATGACCAGCGCCAAGATGTTTCCAGCTTTTGCCTGCAGTCCGGGCCACTGTTCTGTGGGAGGGGGGGGGGGGGGGGGGGGAGGGGGGGGGGGGGGAGAGAAAGAAACAAGAGACCACAACACCCTCCCCCCCCCTCCTCCCCCCCCCCCCCCCCCCCCCCCCCCCCCCCCCCCCCCCCCCCCCCCCCCCGCTCCCACCATTCCTACTTAAAGGGCTTCAAGCTTGGCGTAGCCGAGCATCAGCCATTTGCTGCCTTCGGCGAAGTTGACCTGCACCCGGGCCTGGGCGCCGGAGCCTTCGAAATTGAGGATCACCCCTTCGCCGAACACCGCATGCTGCACGCGCTGGCCAAGGTTGAAGGCGGTTTGCGGAATGTTTGCATTGGCAAACAGGCTGCTGCTGTTTTGTTGCTGCCCGGAGCCAAAAGGACGGCTGACGCTGTTGGACAGGCGTACTTCCTGAATCAGACCCGCCGGAATCTCGCGTACGAAACGGGAAACCTTGTTGTAGGTTTCACTGCCATAAAGGCGTCGGGTTTCGGCGTAGGTCATCACCAGCTGTTGCATGGCCCGGGTGATACCGACATAGGCCAGCCGACGCTCCTCCGCCAGACGGCCGGGCTCTTCCAGGCTCATCTTGTGCGGGAACAGACCCTCTTCCATGCCGACCAGGAATACATGAGGGAATTCCAGGCCTTTGGCGCTGTGCAGGGTCATCAGCTGAATGCTGTCTTCGTGCTCATCAGCCTGGGCATCGCCCGCTTCCAGCGACGCATGGCCAAGGAATGCGGCCAGAGGGGAAAGCTCGGCGTCTTCTTCGCTGGTTTCGAAGTTGCGCGCGGCGCTGACCAGTTCCTCAAGGTTTTCTACCCGTGCCTGACCCTTCTCACCCTTTTCTTCCTGGTGATAGATGATCAGCCCGGACTGCTCGATGACCGTCTGGGTCATCAGGTGCAGCGGCATCTCCATAACCTTGGCGGCGAGGTTTTCAATCAGCTCGATGAACGCAGCCAGGGCGCTGGCTGCGCGACCTTTGAGGGCTTTATTGGCGATCAGCAGGCTCATCGATTCCCACATCGACACTTCGGCGTGGCGGGCGTGGTCACGAATCGCTTCGACGGTTTTCTCGCCGATACCCCGCGGCGGCACGTTGATCACCCGCTCGAGCGCAGCATCGTTGCCGCGCCCTTCGAGCAGGCGCAGGTAAGCCATGGCGTTCTTGATCTCCGCACGTTCGAAGAAGCGCTGGCCACCGTAGATGCGGTAGGGGATGCGCTCGCGCAGCAAGGCCTCTTCAAGCACCCGCGATTGGGCGTTGGAACGATACAGGATGGCGATGTCGCTACGGGCCAGACCGGTCTTGAGCACGCTCTCGATGGTTTCGACTACATAGCGCGCTTCATCGTGCTCGTTGAAGGCCGCGTACAGGCTCAAGGGTTCGCCATCGCCGCCGTCGGTCCACAGTTCCTTGCCCAGGCGATCACTGTTATTGGCGATCAGGGCGTTGGCAGCCCTGAGGATGCCGGCCGTGGAGCGATAGTTCTGCTCCAGGCGGATCATCTCGGCGTCCGGGAAGTCGGCACTGTACTGGTGGATGTTCTCGATCTTGGCACCCCGCCAGCCGTAAATGGACTGGTCGTCGTCGCCTACCACCATCAGGCTGTCGCCACCTTTGCACAGCAGGCGCAACCAGGCGTACTGCACGGCGTTGGTATCCTGGAACTCGTCCACCAGCACGTGGCGGAAGCGCCGTTGGTAGTGTTCGAGCAGGCCCGGATGATCACGCCACAGGTCCAGGGCGCGCAGCAGCAGTTCGGAGAAGTCGATGACCCCGGCGCGCTGGCAAGCCGCCTCGTAGGCCTCATAGATGCTGCGCATGGTCGCCAGGTACAGATCGCCGCTGGCCTGGATGTGCTGTGGGCGCAAGCCTTCGTCTTTCTGCCCGTTGATGAACCATTGGGCCTGGCGCGCCGGCCAGCGCTGCTCATCGAGACCCAGTTCACGGATCACCCGCTTGACCAGGCGTTGCTGGTCATCGCTGTCGAGGATCTGAAAGTTCTGGTTCAACCCGGCTTCTTGCCAATGAGCGCGCAACAGGCGGTGGGCCAGGCCGTGGAAGGTCCCTACCCACATACCGGCGGGGTTGATGCCCATCAACTGCTCGATGCGCTGGCGCATCTCGGCAGCGGCCTTGTTGGTGAAGGTCACCGACAGGATCGAGTGCGGTGAGGCCTGCTCGACCTGGATCAACCAGGCGATGCGGTGCACCAGCACACGGGTTTTGCCGGAGCCGGCACCGGCCAGGACCAACTGACGACCGACGGGGGCCGCTACGGCCTGGCGTTGGGCGTCGTTGAGAGAGTTCAACAGGAGAGAGAGATCATCGCGCATCTGGCCATTTTAGGGGCGCGGACAACCCTTGGGCAAATATACAGTAGAAAAACTTGCCGCCGCTGACTCGACGGTCATCGGCCTGTAGCCCAAGGCCTGCGCGCTTGAGCGCTTTTCGTCGGAAAACCGGGCAGCAGAATAATGATCCAGAGCAGTTTGGCGTGGGCACTTGCTTGTGTATGCTCCGTGCACGTTTAGGGCTAACCATTACAAGAACACTGCCTATGACATTTGGTTCCGGCTCCGTCGGCGTGCCACTGCAGACACGCGGGAGTATTCGCAAGCAATTCGCAACGCAACTGGCGGTAGAGCGCACCCGTCTGCTCTATCAAGGCTCGTTGCTGCCCACCTTGTTCATGTTGCTCAACGGTCTGGTCTGTGCCTGGATGCTGTGGAGCCCTGCGCGCTACCTGCAGATAAGTGTCTGGGTGGTGTGGTTGATGGCGCTGGTTGCTCTGAGGGTTATCCAGGTGGCGGCGTTTGATTCCGCCATGCCGGAACGTCAGGCTCAACCGACCTGGCGGCGAATGTTTCTGTTGGGCTCGGCGTTCAGTGGCTTGACCCTGGGAAGCGCCGCGATTGCGTTGGTCCCTGTGGATAACTTTGCTCAGCAAGCCTGGGTATTTGGCCTGCTGGGGGCGGCCACCCTGTCTGCCAGTATCGCCTATGCTGTCAGTCTGCCGGCTTTCCTCAGTTTTACCTTGCCCTGTCTGTTGCCACCTATCGCCTTTCTGTTCTGGGGGGGGGATGAACAACAGTGGGGCTGGGGCTGGCTTGGGCTGATTGTGCTGGGCGCTTTGTCGGTGGTGGCCTGGCAGGTCAATCGGTTGATCGAGGTTGGCCTGCTCAAGCGCTTCCAGAACCAGGCCCTGATCGAACACCTGCAGGCTGCCCAGCACCGCAGCGAGCGGCTTAATCAGGCGCTTGCCGGCGAAGTAGAGCAGCGGCGGCTGATCGAGGAGCAATTGCGCGAGGCGCAGGTCGGCCTGGAGTCGCGGGTGGCCGAGCGCGGACGCGCGCTGGACCAGGCCAACCACGCACTGAGCAAAAGCGAACAGCGCCTGGCCCTGGCCCTGCAAGCCAGTGAGCTGGGACTGTGGGACTGGAACCTGGAGAGCGATGAGGTCCACCACACTCAGCTACAAGCGTTGTTTGGCCTCGATTCGAGTCAGGTTCGCAGTGTTCGCAACGACCTCAAGCCACGGCTGCATCCGGATGATCTACCGCTGTTGCGACGCACCCTGGTCGAGCACCTGAAGGGCCGCACCGAGGATTACCGTGTCGAGTACCGTGTGCGCCATAGCCAGGGGCACTGGTGCTGGATTGAAGACCGCGGGCGGGCAGTGGAGCATGCTGCCAACGGCAAGGTGCTGCGCATGCTGGGCACGCGCCGCGATGTGTCCGCACAGAAGACTCAAGAGGAGCAGCAACGTCTGGCGGCAACAGTATTTGAGGCCGCCAGCGAAGGCATCGCCATTCTGAGCCCGGACTTCGAACTGCTCGCGGTCAATCAGGCGTTCTGCGAAGTGACCGGCTATTGCCGCGAAGAGTTGTTATCGCGCAACGCACTGGAGTTGCCGTGCAGCCGCGATGCGCGACGTCATAGCCTGGCCATCGATCAGGCCCTGGACCAGCAGGGGCGCTGGCAGGGTGAGCTGGTTGAAGCGCGCAAGAATGGAGAGCTGTACCCGCAATGGTTGCAACTCAATGGGGTTCGCGATGCCCGCGGCAGCATCAGCAATATTGTCGGTTTCTTCACCGACCTGTCGGCACGTCGTGAGTCGGAAGAACGCCTGCGCTACTTGGCTCATTATGATGACCTGACCGGACTGGCCAACCGTGCGCTGTTCCGCCTGCGTCTGCACGATGCGGGTCAGCGTGTTCGGCTCAATGGTCGCAGTCTGGCGTTGCTGCACATCGACCTGGATCGCTTCAAACTGCTCAATGAAAGCCTCGGCCATGAACTGGCAGACCAGTTGCTCAAGAAGATGGCCCAGCGCATTGCCAATGCTGTCCCCGAAGCCGATACCGTGGCGCGTCTATCCGGTGACGAGTTTGCGGTGTTGTTCGATGGCTACACCAACCTGTCCAGCCTGGTAAGGGTAACCACGCGTCTGCTGGACAAGCTGCGCGTACCGCAACGCCTGGATGGTCACGAGGTGGTGATCAGTGCTTCAGTGGGTATCAGTTTGTTGTCAGACGCCACCTTCGATGTGAGTGCTCTGGTCAGCCAGGCCGACATGGCCAAGCAGCACGCCAAGCATCTGGGCGGCGACAGCTTCCAGTTCTATACCGAGAACCTGCGAGCCAGCACCCTTGAGCGCCTGCAGCTGGAAAACCACTTGCGCAAGGCCATCGAGGAGCGGCAGTTACTGGTTTACTACCAGCCCAAGCTGTGCCTGCGCGAGGGACGGCTGCTGGCAGCCGAAGCCTTGGTGCGCTGGCAGCATCCGCAATGGGGCATGGTCCCACCGAGTGAATTCATCGGTCTGGCTGAAGAAACCGGGATGATTGCGCCGATTGGTGAGTTTGTCCTGCGCCAGGCGTGCTGGCAGGCCTGCGAATGGCAGCGCCAGGGACTGGCACCGATCCGGGTTTCGGTGAACCTGTCGGTGCACCAGTTGCGTCAGGGCAAGTTGGTCAGCCTGGTGCGTCAGGTCCTGGAGGAAAGCGGCCTGGCGCCGCACCTGCTGGAGCTGGAGCTGACCGAGAGCCAATTACTCGACAGCGTCGAGCACATCATCACCACCTTTGAGCAACTGCATGAGCTGGGGGTCAAGCTGGCGATCGATGATTTTGGCACGGGGTATTCTTCGCTCAGCTACCTCAAGCGCTTCCCGGTGGACTACGTCAAAATCGATCAGGCCTTTATTCGTGGCCTGCACGAAGGCAGTGAAGACGCCGCCATTACCCGGGCGATCATCGCCATGGCCAAGAGCCTGGAGCTGAAAGTGGTTGCCGAGGGGGTGGAGACGCTGGAGCAGCTGACCTTGTTGCGTGAACAGGGGTGTGACGAAGTGCAGGGTTACCTGATCAGCAAACCGGTGGATGCCAGTGCATTCGAGGCGCTACTTGGGCATGGCATGACCTACTTCCAATAGCAGGCCTTGGCTTAGCAAGACCTGCTTGTGGACGTGTCAGCTAGTGGTGATGCGTTCTGTGACGGTGATCACCAACTTTCCATCAAGCAGCACATTCACCCATTGAATGTCGCCGTGATTCCCGGGCATCTCGAAGCAGACTTCTTTATCAGTCTGCACCTGGGTGAAGATGCCTTCTTCCTGCACCAGTTTGAGCTCCAGGTTCAACCCCATGGATTTGTCCTGAATCCTGGCCTTTTCCAGAATGGGAGTGATGCCTGGATTGGCGACGGTGTAGGTGCCTCGTACCCGAAAGGTTCCCCCGCTGCCTGGCATCAGATCATTTTGCATGTACCAGTCTTTAATTTTGCTCGCCATGTCTTGATTCCTCGATAAGGGCTTGCAACGTCTGTTGCACGCCCATCTTCTTGATACCGAGGCATTCAATGGAGCAGGAAAGCCTTCAACCGTGCCAGGCGCTACCTTGGCGCGCCAGCAGGCTATGAGCCTGCTCCGGTCCGTTGGACCCGGCAGGGTAGGGCCGAGGTGCCTGGAAATGTTCCTGCCAGCCGTTGAGGATCGGATCGATCCAGGCCCAGGCCGCTTCGACCTCGTCACGGCGCATGAAGAGCGTCGAGTCGCCGTCAAGCACGTCCAGCAGCAGACGCTCATAGGCTTCCCAGCGACGGGTCTGGCTGAATATCTGGGCCAGGTTCAGGTTCAGTTCCACCGGCTCCAGGCGCATACCCTTTCCGGGTGTTTTGGTCATCATCTGCAGGCTGATGCGCTCATCAGGCTGGAGCTGGATCAATAGCTGGTTAGCCTGATCACCCTCGAACAGGCGATGAGGAACGGGCTTGAACTGGATGACAATCTGAGAAGAGCGCTTGCCCAGGCGTTTGCCCGTGCGTAGATAAAAGGGCACACCGGCCCAGCGCCAGTTGTCGATATAGGCTTCAACGGCGACGAAGGTCTCGGTATCGCTGTCGTTATCGACATCTTTCTCGAAATAGTAGGCGGGAACTTCCTGGCCGCCGATCTTGCCTGCGCTGTACTGACCGCGCACGGTCTTGTCCTGCACGTCCTGGCCGCTGATGGGTTTGAGGGCCTTGAGGATCTTCACCTTCTCGTCGCGTACCGCCTCTGCTTCGAACTGCGCAGGCGGTTCCATGGCCACCAGGCAGAGCAGCTGCAACAGGTGGTTCTGCAGCATATCGCGAGTGGCACCAGCACGATCGTAGTAGGCGCCACGATTCTCCACGCCGAGGGTTTCACAAACGCTGATCTGTACGTGATCGATCTGGTTGTTACGCCACACCGGCTCCAGCAGGGCATTGGCAAAGCGCAGTGCCATGAGGTTCTGCACGGTTTCCTTGCCCAGGTAGTGATCGATGCGAAACACCTGCGATTCGTCGAATACTGCGCCGATGGCCTGGTTGATTGCGGTGGCCGACTCCAGCGAATGACCGATGGGTTTTTCCAGGACAATGCGCGCTTCGCTCTCTGCCAGGCCTGCGACTTTCAGGTGGTTGGCGATGGGCACGAAGAGGTTCGGCGCGGTCGCCAGGTAATAGACGCGGGTCAGGCCGCCGGGTTCGCCAAGAAAGCGTGCCAGGCGACCAAAATCGGCGCTTTGCGCGGCATCCATGGAGAAGTAGTCCAGCCGTGCCGAGAATCGTGCCCAGACATCTTCGTCGAAGTCGTTGCGGGCGATCTGGGCGCGACAGCGGCGTTCGGCGAGCTTGAGATATTCGCTGCGCGGCAGGTTGCGCCGGGCCAGGGCAATAATGCGCACGGCAATATGCAGACGGCCCTCGCGATACAGGTGATAGAGCGCCGGGAGCAGTTTATGCAGGGCCAGATCACCGGTGCCGCCGAACACCATAATGTCGCAAGGGATAGTCAATACCACCACTCTCCTAGTTCGTTTAGCTGGGCGGGTCGCTGGTCATGTAGTATAACTACAAGAAAGCTACAACCCGGTCAGTCGATCATAACCGAGTCCTGCCCTTGAATCTGTTGCAACACATCGCCCAGTCGCGCCATCTGCTACGCAAATCGGAACTGAAAGTTGCCGATCACGTGCTGCTGGATCCCGCAGCCGTCATGCACAGCTCCATGGCCGATCTTGCCCACAGCGTGGGTATCAGCGAACCGACCATCGTGCGTTTCTGCCGAGCCATCGGTTGCTCCGGGTTCCAGGACCTCAAGCTGAAGCTGGCGCAGAGCCTGGCGGCCGGTGCCAGCTTTGGCCAGTTCGCCATTCATGAAGACGACTCGGTCGCCGACTACAGCCTGAAGATTTTCGACACCACCCTGCATACCTTGATGGAAGTGCGCGAGCACCTCGATCCTCAGGCCTTGCAGCGCGCGGTGTCGGCCATGGCTCAGGCCCAGCGCGTCGAGTTCTATGGTTTTGGCGCTTCCGGTGCGGTGGCGGCTGACGCCCAGCACAAATTCTTTCGCCTGCTGCTGACGGCGGCGGCATATTCCGACCCGCACATGCAGGCGATGTCGGCGGTGACCCTCAAACCCGGTGATGTGGCGATCTGTATTTCCCAGTCGGGGCGCTCCAAGGACCTGCTGATCACCGCCAACCTGGTGCGTGAAAGCGGTGCCACGCTGATTACCCTGTGCCCGAGTCAGACGCCCTTGGCCGAGCTGTCGACGGTCAATCTGGCGATCGACGTGCACGAAGATACCGAAATCTACACCCCCCTGACGTCGCGTATCGCTCACCTGGTGGTGATCGATGTGCTCGCCATGGGCGTGGCCATGGCTCGTGGCCCGAGCCTGGTCAATCACCTCAAGAGCGTCAAACGCAGCTTGCGCAGCCTGCGCCTGTCGCCCAAGTCGATCAAGGCGATGGACGACTGATACTCGGCACCTGTTGGAGAGGGCTTGCTGTGGGGGGGGGGGGGGGGGTTGGGGTGGGGGGGGGTCCGCCCCCCCACCCCACAGGAAAACCCACCAA